>CALWNS010000038.1 GCA_944382805.1 uncultured Gemmiger sp.
GGCCATGGCCCTCCGCTACGAACCACGGTTAGCGCGCAGGCCCATTATTTGCCCCGGGCGCAAAAATCACGCTGAAGGGGCCGATGCTCGCATCGGCCCGCGGGGCCTTGCCGCAACCGCCACGCCCCCGGAACGGTCAAGACCGTTCCCTACGAACCAAGGCAAACGCTCTACGGGATGGGGACGGGCGTGCAAATTGTTTGTAGGGGAGGGGCACGCCCCTCCCGCAAACCTTGCCGCAACCGCCGCGCCGCCCGGAGGGCCATGGCCCTCCCCTACGAACCACGGTTACCGCGCAGGCTAAATATTTTGCGCCGGGCATAAAAAAGGCCCCCTTGTCAAAGGGGGCTGGCTGCGCTGCAAGGCGCAGACTGGGGGATTGCGTGGGGAAAGCTGCCGTTGATCAACGACATACAACCTTTACGCAATCCCCCAGATCTACCGCCTTCCTTTAACAAGGGGGCTTGGCTGCGCCGCGCGGCTTACGATCCCTCCGGCGCCAGCTGGCACGCGGCGATCAGCAGGCCGTCGGAGCCTTCCTGGCCGTGGTAGGAAATAACGGCCTCGTAGTTGTTTTCCAGGTACACCTCCGCCGCTTCGTCGGCGTGGTAGACCTCTTTTTCAACGCCGTTGACCATGGCGGTGGTGGGGGCCTGGTTTTCCCACTCGTAATGTTCGCGCAGGGCGGCCGTCCAGGCGTCCTGCTGCTCCTGCGTCCAGGTCTCGGCCAGCGGCTGCGGGGTGTGCCAGTAAAAAGCCGCGTCCGGCACGGCCATCTCGTCGCTGATGTACACCCGGAACCCGCTGCTCAGCGCGTTCTGCACGGCCGGGGCATAGCTGTCGGCCGGCGCGCCCAGCGCTTTTTGCAGGGCCGCCAGCATGGTTTCGCGGTCCTGGGCCTGCACCGTCGCCACCACGCCGGCCAGCCGCCCGCCGCTATACGTCAGGGTGATGCCCTGCACCGGGACGCCGAACAGCGCGCCGCTCTCGATCTGCACGGTGCCGTCCGCGCTCTCGGCGTCCGGGCTGGCTTGCAGCACGGCCTGCTGGGTGGTATCCCACGGGTACTCCGGCACCTGTACGTCCCTGCGCGCCGCCGCGCACCCGGCCAGCAGCAGCGCCGCCGCCAAAAGAACCGCCAACCGTTTCATGCGATCACCTTCCTTTTCTTTCTTTGCCGGTTTTGGGCGTGCCGCCCGATCGTTTATGGTTCCATCATAGGGCCGGGCCGGCCAAACGTCAACCCCGCCGGGGCGCTCCCCCGGCTAAGATACGGCTAAAATTCCCCCGGCGGCGCGCCGTGCGCCGCCGTACCCAAAGGAGGTCCCCTATGTCCACCCCCGCTTCCCCCGCCCCGCTGGGGTACGTCCATTCGGTCGAGACGTTCGGCCTGGTGGACGGGCCGGGCGTGCGCTACGTGCTGTTTTTGCAGGGCTGCCGGATGCGCTGCCGCTACTGCCACAACCCGGAGACCTGGGCCTTTACCCGGGAAAACGCCCAGACCCCGCAGCGCGCCTTTGCGGACGCCTACCGCTACCACAATTACTGGAAAAACAACGGCGGGCTGACCGTTTCGGGCGGCGAGCCGCTTTTGCAGATCGATTTTTTGTGCGAGCTGTTCCGCCTGGCCAAGCAAAAGGGCGTACACACCACGCTGGACACCTGCGGCCAGCCGTTCACCCGCGAGGAACCGTTTTATTCCAAATTCCGCGAACTGATGGACCATACCGACCTGGTCATGCTGGACATCAAGGAATGGGACAGCGAAAAACACAAGGCGCTGACCGGCCACCCGAACGGGAACATCCTGGAACTGGCGCGCTGGCTTTCGGACCACGGCAAGGATATGTGGATCCGCCACGTGCTGGTGCCCGGCCTGACCGACGACGAGGACGCCCTGCGCGCCACCCGGCAGTTTATCGAAAGCCTGAATACCGTGCGCCGGGTGGAGGTGCTGCCCTACCACACGCTGGGGCTGTTCAAGTGGGAGCGCCTGGGCATCCCCTACACGCTGGACGGCGTGCCCACCCCCACGCCGGAGCAGGTGCGCCGGGCCGAGGAACTGCTGGGCATTGCGCCGGAGGCGGGGGAATAAGCCTTGACGCGCCGCGCGCGGCGGGGTACAATCAAAAGCAGGGAACGCCAACACTGGGACCGGAGGGAAAACTATGCCGCATACCGAAACTACGCTGACCAGCAAGGAGATTTTTAACGGGCACGTCATCCGCGTGACCTACGACACGGTGCGCCTGGAAAACGGCGACACCAGCTTCCGCGAGGTGGTACACCACCACGGCGGGGCCTGCGTGCTGGCCGTCACGCCGCAGGACACCGTGTTTATGGTGCGCCAGTACCGCTACGCCCTGGGCGAAGAGCTGTGGGAGCTGCCCGCCGGCAAGCTGGAGGCGGGCGAGGACCCGTTCGAAGCCGCCAAGCGCGAACTGGCCGAGGAATGCGGCGTGACCGCCGGGCAGTACACCGACCTGGGCGTGATCTACCCCACCGTGGGCTACGACAGCGAAAAGATCTATATGTGGGCCGCCACCGACCTGCAGCGCACCGGCCAGCACCTGGACCCGGACGAATTTTTGGACGTGGTGGAAATGCCGTTCGACACCGTGCTGGACATGGTGCTGCGCGGCGAGATCAAGGACAGCAAAACGGTGGCCGCCGTTTTGAAGTTCGCCCTGCTGCGCCGCCGGTAAGCCACGGCGCAGCAAACAATACAAAACCGCCCGGCGCAGCCCCTGCGCCGGGCGGTTCCTTATAGGCCCCCTTGTCAAAGGGGGCTGGCTGCGCCGTAAGGCGCAGACTGGGGGGTAGCCCGCCTGAGCGGCTATGCCGCGAGATCGCGCGCCAGCGCGATGCGGGCTAGCGACGCGCAGCGTTGTTTCCTTAATGACCGCCCGCGAACGCGGGCAATGGGCAAGGGAGAAACGCTGCCTTCCCCTTAGGCCCCCTTGTCAAAGGGGGCTGTCTGCGGCCAAAGGCCGCAGACTGGGGGATTGCGTTTGGGTTATATGCCGGTTATAAACGGCATTTTACGATAGCGCAATCCCTCCGTCACGGCCTGCGGCCGTGCCACCTCCCTTTGACAAGGGAGGCAAAGAGCGCGGCGGCTTACCCTTCAAAATACTGCGCCACGTCCTTGAGGTGCCGGGGGATGGGCAGGTGCTGGGGGCAGACGTGCTCGCACTGCCGGCAGGCGATGCAGTCCGACGCTTTGCCGAACTCGCGGGCCAGGGCGGCGTAGCTTTGGGTCTGCGGGGCTTTGTCGTCCGCCTGCAGCGCGGCGTTATACAGCGCAAAATACTTGGGGATGGCAATGTGCTTGGGGCAGCCATCGGTGCAGTAGGAGCAGCCCGTGCAGGGGATGGCGATGCCGCCCCGGATGGCCGCCGCCGCGCGGCGCACAAGGGCCTGTTCGGCTTCGCTGAGCGGCTCCAGCGCCGCCATGTAGCTCATGTTGTCCTGCATCTGGGCCAGGTCGCTCATGCCGCTGAGCACCACCATGACGTTGTCCAGGCTGGCGGCAAAGCGGATGGCCCAGGAGGGCGCCGAAAGCTCCGGCCGGGCCTGCTTGAACATGGCTTCGACCCCGGCGGGCACCTTGGCCAGCGTGCCGCCCTTGACCGGCTCCATCACGATGACCGGCTTGCCGTGGCGCACGGCGGTCTGGTAGCATTTGCCGCTCTGCACGGTCTCGCTGTCCCAGTCCAGGTAGTTCAGCTGCAGCTGCACGAACTCTACCTCCGGGTGGTCGGTCAGCACGCGATCCAGCAGCTCGGCGTTATCGTGGAACGAAAACCCCATGTGCCGCACCAGGCCCGCGGCCTTTTTTTCGGCCAGCCATTCAAAGCATTCCAGCTCCTGGTAGACCTTGTAGTGCTCGGCGTTTACATCGTGGATGAGGTAATAGTCAAAGTAGCCCGCGCCGGTCTTGCGCAGCTGTTCGTTAAAAATTTTGTCGCGGTCCGCCCTGGTCTTGATGTAGGCGGAGTGCAGCTTGTCGGCCAGGGTATAGCTTTCGCGCGGGTAGCGGTCCACCAGCGCCTGCTTGGCGGCGCATTCGCTGTGGAAGCCGCAGTACATCCAGGCCGTGTCGAAATAGGTAAAGCCGCCGGCCAAAAAGGCGTCCACCATCCGCTTCATCTCCTCGATGTCGATGCTGGTCTCGACATTGGGGTCGGTCAGCGGCAGACGCATCAGGCCGAAGCCGAGTTTTTTCGCAGGTTTGAAGCCCATCGTTTTTCCCTCTCTCTGTCTCAAACGTCTCAATCGCCGCGCACGCGGAAGCCGCGCTCGTCCAAAACGGCGGGCACGGTATGGCACGTCATGCCCTCGATCTCGATCCACCGGCTGGCGCCGGTCAGGGTGGGCACCAGGCGGTCCAGCGCGGCGGGGTCGCCCTGGGCCTCCAGCTCCACGCTGCCGTCCCGGTTGTTCTCCACCCAGCCGGTCAGGCCCAGGGCCTGCGCGGCCCAGCGCGCGCGGTAGCGGAAGCCCACGCCCTGCACCTGGCCGGTAAAACGCCAGTGCCGCCGTTCGGGGCTCATGCTTCGATGCCGGTCACGGTGTAGTCCCTGGCCTGCACGGCGGCGGCCAGGGCGGCGTCCTCCACCGGGGCGCTCAGCGTGACGACGGCGGTGCCGGCTTCGTGGCTGACGGCGGCGCTCTGCACGCCGTCCAGCGCCTCCAGCGCCTTTTTGACGGTGGCTTCGCAGTGGGCGCACATCATGCCTTCAATGTGGATCGTCTTTGTCATGGCGGTTTCTCCTTTCGCGGGTTCGGTTTTTGCGGGTTCGGCCGGGGCCGGCGCCGGGCAGGCGGCCGGGCAGGCGGCGGGTTCGGGGGCGGGGCCGCGCGGCGGGGCCTTGCGGCGCGCGGGCGCGTCGTGTTCGGCGTTGTGCGGGTCAAATGCGTTCAGGCGCAGGGCGTTGGTCACCACGCACACGCTGGAAAGGCTCATGGCGGCCGAAGCGATCATCGGGTTGAGCAGGATGCCCGCCGGGTACAGCACGCCGGCGGCCAGCGGGATGCAGATGGCGTTATAGAAAAACGCCCAGAACAGGTTCTGGTGGATGTTGGTCACCACTTTGCGGGAAAGGCGCACCGCGGCCGGTACGTCGGCCAGGTCGCTGCGCACCAGCACCACATCGGCGGCGTCCAGCGCCACGTCCGCCCCGGCGCCGATGGCCACACCGGTATCGGCGCGGGTCAGGGCGGGGGCGTCGTTGATGCCGTCGCCCACCATGGCCACGCGGCCGGCGGCCTGCAGGCGGCGGACTTCGGCCTCCTTGCCGGCGGGCAGCACGCCGGCCACCACGTTCTCCGGCCCCAGGCCGACCATGCCGGCCACGTGTGCGGCGGTGCGCGCGTTGTCGCCGGTCAGCAGCACCACGCGCAGGCCCAGCGCGCGCATCTGGGCGACGGCCTGGCGGCTGGTCTGCTTGACCGCGTCGGCCACGCCGATCAGGCCGGCCGCGTGGCCGTCCAGCGCAAAGTACAGCGGCGTGATGCCCTTGGCGGCCAGCGCCTGCCCGGCCTGCTGCAAATCCTGCGGCAGGGCGCAGTGCTCGGCAATAAATTCGGCGTTGCCGCCGGCCAGCGTTTTGCCGGCCACCTTGCCCAGCAGGCCCTTGCCGGGCACGGCCTGGATGTTTTGGGCCGGGCTGACCCGCACGCCGTCCTGTTCGGCCCGGCGCAGGATGGCCTTGGCCAGCGGGTGCTCGCTCTGGCTTTCCAGCCCGGCGGCCATGCCCAGCAGGAACTTGTCCGGCACCTTGCGCGTGCCGGCGATCTTTACCACCGTGGGTTCGCCGGTGGTCACGGTGCCGGTCTTGTCCAGCACCACGGTGTCGGTGTAGCCGGTGGATTCCAGGCTGGCGGCGGTCTTGAACAAAATGCCGTGCCTGGCGCCCACGCCGGAACCGACCATGATGGCCACCGGCGTGGCCAGGCCCAGCGCGCACGGGCAGCTGATGACCAGCACGCTGATGCCGCGCGCCAGCGCAAAGGCGAACGGCTGGCCCAGCAGCAGCCAGACGACCAGCGTGACCGCCGCAATGCCCATGACGGCCGGCACAAAGATGCCGGCGACCTTATCGGCCGTGCGGGCCAGCGGGGCCTTGGTGGCGGCGGCGTCCTGCACCAGGCGGATGACCTGGCTCAGGGTGGTGTCCTGCCCCACGCGGGCGGCGCGGCAGGTCAGCGCGCCGTTCTGGTTGATGGTGGCGGCGCTGACCGCGTCGCCCGGGGCTTTGTCCACCGGCATACTTTCGCCGGTCAGGGCGGCTTCGTTCACGCTGGAAAGCCCCTCCAGCACCACGCCGTCCACCGGGACGCTTTCGCCCGGGCGCACCAGGAACACATCGCCCACGCGCACTTCGGCCACCGGCACGGTCACCTGCGCGCCGTCCCGCACCAGGCAGGCGGTCTGCGGGGCCAGGTCCATCAGGCTTTTCAGCGCGTTGGTGGTCTTGCCCTTGGAGTAGGCTTCCAGCATTTTGCCCACCGTGATGAGCGTCAAGATCATGGCGGCGGATTCAAAATACAAATCGTGGCGGAACTGCATGACCTGCGCCTCGTTGCCGGAACCGGCGCCCAGCGCGATCATAAGCATGGCGTACAGCCCGTACAAAAGCGAAGCGCCCGCGCCCATGGCCACCAGCGTGTCCATGCCGGGGGCCAGCGTGCGCACGCCCTTCCAGCCGGAGATAAAGAACGCGCGGTTGATCACGCACACCGGCAGCGTCAGCGCCAGCTGCACAAAGGCGAAGGCGAACGCCTCCCACCCGCCGCCGTCCATGAACGGCGGCAGCGGCAGCCCCGCCATGTGGCCCATGGTCACATACATAAGCGGGACCAAAAAGCACAGGCTGGCAATGAGCCGGCGCTTCAGGCGCGGGGTCTCGGTGTCCTCCAGCGTGACCGGGCCGCTCTGCTCGGCCACGGCCGCGCCGTAGCCGGCGGCCTGCACCGCGGCGATAACGGCTTGGGGGCGTTCTGCGCCCTCGTATTCGACCTGCATACTGTTGGTCAGCAAACTGACCGATACGCTGCGCACGCCGGGTACGGCGGCCACCGCCTTTTCCACATGGGCGCTGCAGGCCGCGCAGCTCATGCCGGTCACATCAAAACGCTGCATCGTTTTCTTACCTCTCTTTCGCCGTAAAATGGGGCGCGCCTTTTGCTTAGAACAAATCGGGCGGCAGGGTCAGGTCCCAGGTGGGGATGCGCTGCCAGGAAAAAACCTTCAGCAGGTCCTGCGGCGTGCGCGGCTCGTCGTCGTCCTGCAGGTTGTACAGGTACGCCAGCTTGCCGATGATCTGCTCCGGGGTGTAGCGCTTTTGCAGCGTCTCCAGGCTCACATCGCCGTCCCGCTTGGACAGGCGCCGGCCGTCCGGGGCCAGCAGCATCGGCGCGTGGAAGAACTGCGGCGGGGTCAGCCCCAGCAGGCCGTAGATCCACGCCTGGCGCGGCGTGCTGGAGCGCAGGTCCATCCCGCGCACCACCTCGGTCACGCCCATGCGGCCGTCGTCCACCACCACGGCCAGCTGGTAGGCGAACACGCCGTCCGCCCGCCGGATGATAAAATCGCCGCATTCCGTGGCCATTTGCTGGGAGTAGCGGCCCATGTGGCCGTCTATATACACAATGCTCGAGTTCGGCACGCGCAGCCGCCAGGCGGGCGCCTGCTTGGCCGCGCGGGCGGCCACTTCCTCGGGCGTAAGTTTCAGGCAGGTGCCGGGGTACACCACATGGCCGTCCTCGCCGTGCGGCGCAACGGCCGCGTTCAGCTGGCTGCGGGTGCAGAAGCAGGGGTACACAAGCCCCCGGCTTTTCAGGTCGTCAAAAGCCGCCTGGTACAGCTCGGTGCATTCGCTCTGGTAGTACGGCCCGTTGGGGCCGCCGGCGCTGCCGCCTTCGTCCGGGGCCAGGCCCAGCCAGGCCAGGTCCTGCTCCAGCAGGTCGGCGTAGGCGCGCGGGCAGCGCGCGGCGTCCAGGTCCTCGATGCGCAGCACGATCTTGCCGCCCTTGCTCTTGGCCGAAAGCCAGGCCAGCAGGCAGCAGCCTATGTTGCCCAGGTGCATCCGCCCGCTGGGGCTTGGGGCATAACGTCCAACGATCATGATAATACCTCCAGTGTATATTGGCCGTCGCCCAGGCAGCGCAGGTGTACGCGGTAGAACATTTCCACCGCCCGCACCAGCGCCGCCGCATCGGCGGCAGAAGCGGTCTCCACCGCGCTGTGCATCCCCAGCTGGGCCAGGCCGATGTCCGCCATGGGCACCGGCAGGCTCTGGCTGAGCAGGTTGCCCAGCGTGCTGCCGCCGGGCACGTCGGCCCGGTTGGCAAACAGCTGCACCGGCGCGCCGGCCAGGCGGCAGACTTCGCGCAGCACCGCGCCGGACAGCGCGTTTGTGGTGTATTTCTGGTTGGCGTTCACTTTCAGCACCACGCCGCCGCCCATGTGTACGGGGTTGGCGGCGTCGGCCTTGTCGGCAAAATTGGGGTGTACGGCGTGGGCGTTGTCCACGCTTAGGGCAAAGCTGTTGGCCAGCGCGCGCTGCATCCCCTGGCTGCTGTGCGCCACGGCGTCCAGCACGCGGTCCAGCACGTCGCGCACGAACGCGCTGTGCGCGCCCTGGCGGGTGCCGCTGCCCACCTCCTCGTTGTCCAGCATGGCCCACACCGGGGCGCAGCCGCTGTCCGCCTGCGGCGCGGCGGCCAAAAAGGCGTACAGCGTGGCGGCGGCGCATTCCAGGTCGTCGATGCGCGGGGCCATGAAATACTCGCCCCCCGGGCCGATGGCGGCGGGGGCCTGGCGCACATAGAGCGAAAGGTCCCAGTCCGCCACGTCGCTTTCGGCCACGCCCAGGGTCTCGGCCAGCAGCGCCCCCAGCGGGCGGCAGCCCTCGGGGCCGTACAGCGGCTGCATATCGACCTGGGGGTTATACTTGTGGCCGTCGTTGACGGCGCGGTCCATGTGCGGCGCCAGGGAGGGGATCACCACCAGGTCGCGGCCGATATCCACCAGCCGCGCCTCCAGCCCTTCGGCCGTGCGCACCAGCGCCCGCCCGGCCACCGAGAGCGGCCGGTCCAGCCAGGTGGCCATGTTCATGCCGCCGTAGCCTTCAACATTGAGCTTGGTGCAGCCGGCGGCGGGCACCGCAAAGTTTTTGACCCGCCAGGCGGGGGAATCGCTGTGGCTGGCCGTGACGCGCCAGCCGCCGATGCCGTGCGCCGGCACGCGCCAGGCCACCACCGCGCTGTTGTTGCGGGTGACGTAGTAGCCGTGCCGGGGTTCCAGGTTCCAGAAATCGGCCTCCTGCAGGCGGGTGTAGCCGGCCTCGTCCAGCAGGCGGGCGGCCGCTGCCGCCGCGTGGTAGGGCGAAACGCCGGCTTGCAGGAAGTCGAACAGTTGTGCTTGCTCCATATGGGTAAACCTCTCCGTTCCGGTCTTGTCTGTAAGGGGGGCGCGCGGCCCCGTCTCTATTGTACCGCATCCGGGGCCTTGCATCAACCGAAATTTGGTGTTACCCTTATTGTAACAGGCGGGCACAAAAAGGCAAGTACTTACCTTAATGATACCGCCAACGGAGTTTGCGCGCCGCAAAACGCGCGCCGGAAAAGGAGGGATGCCCCATGCCCATGGCCCCGCGCCCCGGCTGCGACTGCCGGTACGCCGATGTCGGCTGCGACAAGATGGAACAGGTGATGGAGCTGATCAGCGGCAGGTGGAAGATGCGCATCCTGTTCATGGTGGGCGCGCACGGCACGCTGCGCTACGGCGAGCTGCGCGCGCTGCTGGGCAGCGTGACGCACAAGGTGCTTTCGACCCAGCTGAAGGAGCTGGCCGCCGACGGCCTGATCCTGCGGCGGGATTACGGCGAGGTGCCGCCCCGCGTGGACTACCGCCTGACCGCCCGCGGCGAGGCCCTGATGCCCATCTTCGACGACATCCGCCGGTACATCCTGCGCTTCGGCGCGTGAGGCCTTTGCCGCGCCGCTTATAGGGGACGATGTGCAAAACCGGGCAAACGCCCGCGGGCCGATCTCCGGCCTAAGAGCCGCCGCTGCGCGGCGGTTGGCCTCCGAAACGCGCCTGCGGGCGCAGTGACGAGCATCGGCCCCTACAGCGATAAATTTCACGTTCGTTACAAATATTGGCCTG
>CALWNS010000039.1 GCA_944382805.1 uncultured Gemmiger sp.
AGTTGGTGGGGCTGTAGCCGGCATTTTCGATGTTGCAGCCGGTGAACACGCGGCCGTCCTGCGCCAGCAGCGCAGCCCCCACGGCAAAGCGGGAATACGGCGCGTAGGCAAAGCGGCGTGCCCCGGCCGCGGCGCGGATGAGCGCGGCGGCCTGCGCCGGCTGCCCCCCGGCGCTCACTGCACCGCCCCCAGCGCCACCCGCATCATGGCGGTAAAGCTGGTCTGCCGCTGTTCGGGCGTGGCGGCTTCCGGCTTGACAAAGCTGTCCGAGATGGTCAGCAGGCAGGCGGCCTGCTTGCCCAGCACCCTGGCGTTGTGGAACAGGGCGAAGCTTTCCATCTCGACGGCCAGGCAGCCTTTTTCATCGCGCAGGCGATCCCAGTAGGCGGGCGTTTCGTCCGCGGGCTGGCGGTAGAACACATCGGAGGAATGGACCGTGCCCTCGATGAGCGGCACGCCCTGGGCGGCGGCGCTGCGGCGCAGCGCCTGGTCCAGCGCTTCGCTGGGGTACTGGAGGTCGGCGGTATCGCCGGACTGCGTGCGGGCGTAGCTGCTTTCGGAATAGGCGGCGGTGGCCAGCACCACATCGAACAGGCACGCCTTTTCGGTATAGGATCCGGCCGAGCCGACGCGGATGATGGCCTCGACGCCGTACTGGGTGTAAAGCTCATAGGAATAGATGCCGATGGAGGGCATCCCCATACCGCTGCCCATCACGCTGACCGGGCGGCCCCGGTACAGGCCGGTGTAGCCGAGCATCCCGCGCACATCGGTGACCAGGCGCGGGGACTCCAGGAAAGTCTGTGCGATGAACTGCGCGCGCAGCGGGTCGCCGGGCATGAGGACCGTCTTGGCAAAATCGCCGTTTTGGGCGCTGTTATGCGGGGTAGACATAGAAAACGCCTCCTTGCTTGCATTTATGTTCTTACATTATACCACAAATTGATCTTTTTGTGCTAAACTGTTTGTAAAGAAAGTGTTTTGTCCGGGAGGGGACCGTCATGCAGCTGCCGAACCATTGTACCCTGTGCCCCCGCGCCTGCGGGGCCGACCGCGCCGCCGGCCAGGCGGGCGTGTGCGGCGCAGCCGATGTGCTGCGGGCCGCGCGCGCCGCGCTGCACCACTGGGAGGAACCCTGCCTGAGCGGCGACCCGCAGGCGGCCACCGGCAGCGGCACGGTGTTCTTTAGCGGCTGCCCGCTGGGGTGCTGCTACTGCCAGAATTACCGCATCAGCCAGCAGGGCGCGGGCCGGGAGATAAGCGAACGGCGGCTGGCCGAGATCTTTTTGGAATTGCAGGCCAAGGGGGCCAAGAACCTGAACCTGGTCACGGCCACCCAGTGGCTGCCCTGGGTGCTGCCGGCGCTGGAGGAGGCCCGCGCCCGCGGGCTGGCGCTGCCGGTGGTGTACAATACCGGCGGCTACGAGACGGAGCAGACCGTGCGGATGCTGGCGCCGTATGTGGATATCTGGCTGACCGACTTCAAATACGACTCCCCCGCCCTGGCGGCGGAACTTTCCCGCGCGCCGGACTACCCCACCGTGGCCGAAGCCGCGCTGCGCGCCATGCTGCGCCAGACCGGCGCGCCGGCGTATGACGGCGAAGGTTACCTGCGGCGCGGGGTGATCGTGCGGCACCTGGTGCTGCCCGGCCATGCGGCGGACAGCCAGGCCGTGCTGCGGCGGCTGGCGGCGGTGCGCGGGGCGCGGGGCGTGCCGTTCCTGCTCAGCCTGATGAGCCAGTTCACGCCGTTTTACCAGGCGGCCGCGCACGGGCTGGGGCGGCGCATCACCAGCTACGAATACCGCAAGGCGGTGGACACCGCGCTGGCGCTGGGCCTGACCGAAGGGTATATGCAGGAAAAAAGCAGCGCGCGGGAGGAATACACCCCGCCGTTTGACGGGGAGGGGTTGTAATGCCGGCCGATACCGGGCTTTGGAGCGCCGCCGTGTGCGCGGCTTACCTGGGCGTGTTTTTGGCGGCCGGCTGGCTGGCGGCGCGGCGGGCGCTGCCCGATGCTTCGCCCGCCGTGCTCGCGCCGCTGGGGTGCGCGTTCGGCGTCAGCTTTCTGGCGGCGCTGCCCGCCCTGGCCGCGCTGGCGCTGGGCTTTACGACCGCCGCCGTGCTGGCGGGCGGGGCCGCCGCCCTGGCGTTGGCCCTGGGGCTGCGGCTGGCGCCGGGCCGCCGCCCGGCCCCGCTGCGCTGGAGCCGGCAGGACAGCGCCGCCGCGGCCTGCGCCCTGCCGGCGCTGGCGCTGGCCCTGTGGCTGCTGCACACCCACGTGCTGTACCGGCAGGACGGCGCTTACCACACCGGGCAGAGCTGCTACGGGGACCTGGCCATGCACCTGGCCTATATCAAGAGCATCGCCGTGCGCGGGACCTTCCCGCCGGTGGAGCCGCTGCTGGCCGGGGACCAGGCGCTGAACTACCCGTTTTTGTGCGAGACGGTCTCCAGCGTGTTCCTGCTGCTGGGGGCCGGGCTGCGGTTTGCCTACCTGCTGCCGCTGGCGCCGGCGCTGCTGGCGGTGTTCGGCATGGCCTGGCAGCTGGCGCGGGCGGTGCTGGAAAGCGCCGCCCGCGCCTGCCTGGCGTTCTGGCTGTTCTTTATGGGCAGCGGGCTCGGCTTTGTGTATTTCCTGGGCAGCCCGGAGGCGTTCGCTTCGATCTTTACCGGCTACTACACCACCCCGACCAACTATACCGAAAAGAACATCGTATGGGTGAACCCCATCGTCGACCTGCTGGTGCCGCAGCGCGCCACGCTGCTGGGCTGGTGCGTGCTGTTTGCGGCGCTGTACCTGCTGTGGCGGTTCGCCATGCTGGAACAGGCCCGGCTGTGGCTGCCGCTGGCCGTGCTGGTGCTGCCGCTGCCGCTTTTGCAGACCCACGCCGCGCTGGCGCTGGTGCTGTGCTGCCTGGCGTGCGGGGTGTACACGCTGGCCCGCCGCCCGCACACGCGCGCCGTGCTGCTGCCGTGGGCGGCGCTGGCCGGGCTGTGCGCCGCGGTGTGGCTGCCCGAAACGCTGGGCACTGTGGTCGGCCACGCGGTGCAGGGGCAGAATATGCTGCGGCTGCATTTCAACTGGGTCAATAACCAAAACGGCGCGCTGCAGGACAACTACTTCTGGTTCTATATCAAGAACATCGGCCTGGTATACGTTTTGCTGGTCCCGGCGTTATTCCATGCGCGGGCGCGGCAGCGGTGGTTTTACGGCGGCGGGGCGCTGATCTGGGCGCTGGCCGAGTGCGTGGTGTTCCAGCCCAACCTGTATGACAACAACAAGCTTTTGTACATCTGGCATTTCCTGGGCTGCGTACTGGCGGCCGGCCTGCTGGGCGACTGGCTGGCGCGGCTGCGCGCGCTCCCCGCGCGGGCGGCGGCGCTGGCGGCCGTATGCTTTGCGGGGATGTTCGGCAGCGCGCTGACGGTGGGGCGCGAACTGGTGAGCGACTATGTGCAGTGGGACGCGGCGGACATCGACCTGGCCGCCTATGTGGACGAACACGCCGAGGCCGACGCGCTGTTTTTGACCACCGACAGCCACCTGCAGCCGGTGTGCAGCCTGGCCGGGCGGCAGATCCTGTGCGGTTCGGGTTCGTTTTTGTACTACCACGGCATGGACTACGGCGACCCCTACGATGCGATGTGCAGCCTGTACGCGCGGCCGGACACGGTCACGCTGGACGCCTGGGGCGTGGACTACGCCGTGTTTGACGCCCAGGCCCTGAACGACTATGCGGCCGACGAAAGCTGGTACGCCGCGCAGTACCCGCTGTGGTACCAAAACGAGCGCTACCGGGTATACAAGATCGGGTAAACGCGCCCGGCACCAAAAACGCGCCGCCCCATTTGCCGGGGCGGCGCGCTTTGCTTTGGTTTGCTAGGATTTATTCAGCGTGGTCATAGGCGGAGCCTTCGTTGTCGCGCTCCTGTTCGGCGCGCACGAGTTCCTCCTCCACTTCCGGCAGGCCGGTGCCGGCCGGGATCAGTTTGCCGATGATGACGTTCTCCTTCAGGCCGGCCAGCGGATCGACCTTGCCCTTGATGGCGGCTTCGGTCAGGACGCGGGTGGTCTCCTGGAAGGAGGCGGCGGACAGGAAGCTGTCGGTGGCCAGGCTGGACTTGGTGATGCCCAGCAGCACCTGGCTGAACTGCACCGGCTTGAGGTCGGTCTCGCCGGCGTCGATGCGGGCCTGGATGGCCTCGTTTTCGATCATGACGTCGCGGCGGTTGACGGTGCTGCCCACGATGAAATCGCTGGAGCCGGCGTCCTCGATGCGCACCTTGCGCATCATCTGGCGCACGATGACCTCGATGTGCTTATCGTTGATCTCCACGCCCTGCAGGCGGTAGACCTTCTGCACTTCGCTGATCAGGTAATCCTGCGTGGCCACGCGGCCCTTGACGGCCAGGATATCCTGCGGATAGGCATGGCCTTCGGTGAGCAGGGCGCCCTTTTCGAGCACATCGCCCTCCATGACCTTGAGGCGCTGGCCGAACGGGATGATATAGCTCTTGGTGACGGGCGCGCCGTTGTCGTCCACGCCCAGGACCTCGACATGGCGGGTCTTTTTGGTGTCGTCGATGTGTACGGTGCCGGCGATCTCGGACATGATGGCCATGGCCTTGGGGCGGCGGCTTTCGAACAGTTCCTCAACGCGCGGCAGGCCCTGGGTGATATCTTCGGCCGAAGCGATACCGCCGGTATGGAAGGTACGCATGGTCAGCTGGGTGCCCGGTTCACCGATGGACTGCGCGGCGATGATGCCGACGCTCTCGCCCACCTTGACGCACTGGCCGTTGGACATATTGGAGCCGTAGCAGCGGGCGCACACGCCGACATGGGCGCGGCAGGTCATGACGCTGCGGATCTCCAGCTGGGTGATGCCGGCCTTTTCGATCTTTTCGGCGTCGAACATATCCATCATCTTGTCTTTGGAGACAAGCAGGTCGCCGGTGTTGGGGTCCAGCACATCGTGCAGCGGGTAGCGGCCGATCAGGCGCTCGGCAAAGCTTTCGATGGAGGCGTTGCCCTCGCTGATCTCGCTGACCAGGATGCCCTCGGTGGCGTGGCAGTCCTCTTCGCGGATGATGACCTCCTGCGAGACGTCGACCAGGCGGCGGGTCAGGTAGCCGGAGTCGGCGGTACGCAGGGCGGTATCGGTCAGGCCCTTACGGGCGCCGCGGGAGGAGATGAAGTATTCCAGGATGTTAAGGCCTTCGCGGTAGTTCGCGCGGATGGGCATTTCCAGCGTTTTGCCGGCGGTGTTGGCCAGCAGGCCGCGCATACCGGCCAGCTGCTTGATCTGGTCCATGGAGCCGCGGGCGCCGGAGTCGGACATCATATAGATGGGGTTGCGCTGGTGATGGGCGCGCAGGTTGGTGGAAAGCGCGTCCGAGACCTGCTCGGTGGCCGCCTGCCAGATCTCCACGGTGTTCTTGTAGCGTTCGCCCTCGGACAGGAAGCCGCGGTTGAAGCGGCGCATGACCTCGCCGGCCTTTTTGTCGGCGGCGGCCAGGATGTCGGCCTTTTCCTCCGGGATGATGGCGTCGGACACGGCGACCGTGATGGCGGACAGCGTGGAATACTTATAGCCCTGGGCCTTGATGGCGTCCAGCATGATGGCGCAGCGCTTGGTGCCGTGCTTGGTCAGGCAGCGGCTGATGATGTCGGGCAGCTTCTTTTTGGTGACCTGGAAATCGACCTCGTAGTCGAACTTGTGTACGGGGTCGGTGCGGTCCACATACCCCAAATCCTGCGGGATGGGGGTGTTGAAGATGATCTTGCCCACCGTGGTGGTGACCAGGGCGCTTTCCTCCACACCGTTGAAGGTCATGGTGCGGCGCACCTTGATGGGGGCCTGCAGCGTGACGATGTGCTCGGAATACGCCATCAGCGCTTCGGCCTCGTCGCGGAAGACCTTGTCGTGGCCGGGATCCTCCGGGTTGACCATGGTCAGGTAGTAAGAACCCAGGATCATATCCTGCGTGGGCACCGTGACGGGTTCGCCGTCCGAGGGCTTGAGCAGGTTGCCGGAAGCCAGCATGAGCATTTTGGCTTCGCGCCGGGCTTCGGTGGAAAGGGGCAGGTGCACGGCCATCTGGTCGCCGTCAAAGTCGGCGTTGAAGGGGGTGCAGACCAGCGGGTGCAGCTTGATGGCGCGGCCTTCGACCAGCACCGGCTCAAAGGCCTGGATGCCCAGGCGGTGCAGCGTGGGCGCGCGGTTGAGCAGCACGGGGTGGCCCTTGATGACCGTTTCCAGCGAATCCCACACTTCGGGCGAGGAACGCTCGACCTTTTTGCGGGCGGCCTTGATGTTGGAGGCGATGCCCTTTTCGACCAGGTCCTTCATGACGAAGGGCTTGAACAGTTCGAGCGCCATCTCCTTGGGCAGGCCGCACTGGTACATCTTCAGTTCGGGGCCGACCACGATGACCGAACGGCCGGAGTAGTCGACGCGCTTGCCCAGCAGGTTCTGGCGGAAGCGGCCCTGCTTGCCCTTGAGCATATCGGACAGGCTCTTGAGCGCGCGGTTGTTGGGGCCGGTGACCGGGCGGCCGCGGCGGCCGTTGTCGATCAGGGCGTCCACGGCCTCCTGCAGCATACGCTTTTCGTTGCGCACGATGATGTCGGGCGCGCCCAGTTCCAGCAGCCGCTTTAAGCGGTTGTTGCGGTTGATGACGCGGCGGTACAGATCGTTCAGATCGGAGGTGGCAAAGCGGCCGCCGTCCAGCTGGACCATGGGGCGGATGTCCGGCGGGATGACCGGCACCACGTTGAGGATCATCCACTCCGGGCGCTGGCCGGACAGGCGGAACGCATCGACGCACTCCAGGCGCTTGAGCAGGCGCACGCGCTTTTGGCCGTTGGCCTTTTCCAGCTCCTCGTGCAGTTCGGTGGAGAGCTGGTCCAGGTCGATCTCGGCCAGCAGTTTCTGGATCGCCTCGGCGCCCATGCCGGCTTCGAACGTATCCTCGTACTTTTCGCGCATTTCCTTGTATTCGCGCTCGGTCAGCAGCTGCTTTTTCTCCAGCGGGGTAAAGCCGGGGTCGGTCACGATGTAGTTGGCAAAGTACAACACCTTGTCCAGCTGGCGGGGGCTGATGTCCAGCATCAGGCCGATGCGGCTGGGGATGCCCTTGAAGTACCAGATGTGCGAGACCGGGGCGGCCAGCTCGATGTGGCCCATGCGCTCGCGGCGCACCTTGGCGCGGGTGACCTCCACGCCGCACTTGTCGCAGATCTTGCCCTTGTAGCGGATGCGCTTATACTTGCCGCAGTGGCATTCCCAGTCCTTGGTGGGTCCAAAAATGCGCTCGCAGAACAGGCCGTCGCGCTCCGGCTTCAGGGTACGGTAGTTGATGGTTTCGGGTTTTTTGACCTCGCCGTAGCTCCAGGCACGGATCTGATCCGGGGAGGCAAGGCCGATCTTGATCGAATCGAACTCTTTATTAT
>CALWNS010000040.1 GCA_944382805.1 uncultured Gemmiger sp.
AGCAGCTGCACCGTGCTGCTGCCGGCCCAGCTCCACCACAGCCGCCCGGCGGGCGGCACCGTAAACGCAAAGCTGGCCGCCGCGGCGGCGTCCTGCACCGCCAGCGCCGGCGGGCACAGGACGAACAGCAGCGCCAGTTCGCCCACGACGGCAAGCAGCAGCGCCAGCAGCGTGGCCAGCATATGCCCGGCCAGCAGGCGGCGGCGCGGCATCCGGAAGGTCAGGATGGTGAACGCCGCGCGGTTGCGCCCGGCCGCCAGCAGCGGCCACTGGGCCACGACGGCCGCGCCCAGGTAGCACAGCAGAAACGGCAATACCGTGCCCGCGCGGTTTTGCAGCGAACCGTAGCTGAGGTCGACATAGAGCGGGTCGGCCGCCGCCAGCAGCAGCGGCACGGCCTGGGCGGCCGCGCCCAAAACAAGCAGCACGGCCAGCGGGCGGCGGTACAGCCGCCAGCACCAGGCCGCATAACGCAGGGTCTGTTTCATAGGGGTTCCTCCTTTGCGGGGCCGTGTGTACCACACGGTTCATACACACCGGGTAAAAAACAGCCTATTCCTCGCCCCACAGTTCGCTGATCAGGCCGATGACTTTTTTGTAAGAAAGGTGGTTGGCCCTGGCGTCGGCCACAAACTGCTGCACCAGGCCGCGGGTGAGCTGGTCTTCGATCCAGGCGCGGCGCTGCGGCGTAAGGCAGACGGTGCTGACGTTGTTGCCCTCGGTGCGCACATAGCCCTCCTCGGTCATCAGGCGGTAGGCTTTCTGCGCCGTGTTGGGGTTGATGCCGGTCTGGGCGGCCAGTTCGCGGCGGCTGGGCATGGGGTCGCCGTCCTGTACTGCGCCCAGCAGGATCTGCCGCTTAAGGTATTCGGCCACCTGCTGGTAGACCGGGGCGCGGTCGTGGAACCGCAGCCCCTGAAAGCTGACCATATCGAACGCCTCCTTTGCGGCCGGCCGGGCCTGTTGTTTCTCTTTGTGTGTATTATAGCATTAGTACACACGCTTGGCAAGGGGGTCAGATGTAAAGATTCCGCCGCAAAGCAGGCGCCCGGCGTCTGCATGGACACGCCGGGCGCTTTACAGGATCTTACAGGTCGATCTCCAGCGTGACCGGGCAGTGGTCGCTGCCCTGGACGTCCATCAGGATATCGGCGGCGCGGATCTTATCCTTGATGCGGTCGGAGACGATAAAGTAGTCGATGCGCCAGCCCGCGTTGCGTTCCCGCGCGCGGAAGCGCATACTCCACCAGCTGTACACCCCGGTCGCGTCCGGGTGCAGGAAGCGGAAGCTGTCCACAAAGCCCGCGCCCAGCAGCTCGGTCATTTTGCCGCGCTCCTGGTCGGAAAAGCCGGCCGCGCCGCGGTTGGGGCCGGGGTTTTTCAGGTCGATCTCCTGGTGGGCCACGTTCATATCGCCGCAAAGGATGACCGGCTTGCGCGCGTCCAGCCGCTGCAGGTAGGCGCGCAGGTCGTCCTCCCACTGCATACGGTAGTCAATGCGGGCCAGCTCGTTCTGCGAATTGGGCACATAGACGTTGACCAGGTAGAAGTTTTCGTATTCCAGCGTGATGGCCCGGCCTTCGTGGCTGTGGGCCTCCACGCCGATGCCGTTTTGGGCCGAAAGCGGCGGGCGGCGGGCGTAGATCAGCGTGCCGGAGTAGCCCTTTTTCTCGGCGCTGTTGATGTATTCGGTATAGCCGGCGGGCGCAAAATCGGCCTGGCCGGGCTGCATCTTGGTCTCCTGGATGCAGACGGCGTCCGCGTCCAGGGCGGCGAAGGTTTCGGCAAAGCCTTTCTTTAGGCAGGCGCGCAGGCCGTTGACATTCCAGCTGACGAATTTGAACATACGTTTTTCCTTTCTGCTACGATGCTTTGGCCTGCGCCTTTTTCCGCCAGGCGCCGCGCAAAAAGCGCGCGGCGAAGCAGGCCACACGGCAGACCCAGTCCACCACCATGGCGATCCACACGCCGATGGCGCCCATGCCCATCTGCACGCAGAGGATGTACGAAAAACCCAGCCGCCACACGGCCATGGAAAGCACCGAGGTCAGCATGGTAAAGCGCACATCGTTGGCGGCGCGCAGGGCGTTGGGCAGCACAAAGCCGGCCGGCCACAGCAGGATGGCGCAGCCCGCGTGGATCTGCACCAGCAGCATGGCCAAAGCGCGCGTTTCGCCCGAAAGGGTGTACAGCCCCAGCAGCTGCGGCAAAAACACAACGATGGCCGCGTTGCCCAGGCCCTGGGCGATATAGTCCCACAGCAGCAGCTTGCGGGTATAGCGCGCCGCCTGGTCCAGGTCGCCCGCGCCCACGCAGCGGCCCACCACCGTGATCATGGCCAGGCCCATGGCCTGGCCGATGATGCAGCCCAGGCCGTCCAGGTTATTGGCCACCGCGTTGGCCGAAATATGCACGGTGCCGAACAGGCTGATCATACTGACGACCAGCACGCGGCCCAGCTGGAACAGGCTGTTTTCCAGCGCCGAGGGGATGCCGATGTACAAAATATTGCGCGCCATGCCCGCCTCCAGCCGGCGCACGCCGGCCCAGGTGATGCGGGCGGGGTTGTCGTGGTGGACGGCGGCCAGGTACAGGATGATGGCCGCGCCCATAGCGCGGGAGAACAGCGTGGGCACCGCCACGCCGGCCGTGCCCATTTTCAGCACGAACACGCACAGCGCGTTGCCGGCAATGTTGGTGACGTTCATCAGCAGGCTGACCTTCATCGAGACCGCGCTGTTGCCCACCGAGCGGAAGATGGCCGCACCGGCGTTGTACAGCGCCAGAAACGGGTAGGACAGGCCGGTGATGGTAAAGTAGATCAGCGCTTCGCGCATGACGTCGTCGGTAATGGTGCCGAAGAACAGGCGCAGCAGCGGTTCGCGCAGCAAGAGGCAGAGCGCCGCCACGCCCGTGCCCAGCAGCGCGCTGAGCGTGACGAGCTGGCCGGCGCTGCGGGAAGCTTCCGCCGGGCGGCGGGCGCCCAGGAACTGGCTGGTGACCACCGCGCCGCCGGTGGCCAGCGCGGCGAACACGTTGATGATCAGGTTGTTGATCATATCGACCAGCGAAACGCCGGAGATGGCGGCTTCGCCCACGCTGGAGACCATGACGGTATCCGACATACCCACCAGCATGGCCAGCGTCTGCTCGATGACGAGCGGCCACAGCAGGCGGACGAGTTCACGGTTCGTGAACAGCGGCGCGCGCACTGCGGGCGCGGTTTGTACGTTTGACAAGGTGAACGTCCCCTTCCTGGCAAACAGTATAGCACATTCCGGCGCAAAGCAAAAGGCCCCCGGCCGGGGGCCTGCGGCTCAGGCGCGCCGCTGCTGCCGTACCCGCTCGCAGGTTTTGAGCACAAGCACCAGCAGAAGGATATCGAGGGGGAACTTGATGACGTTCTTGACCAGGCGCAGGCTGCTGAGCACCACAAAGGACTGCCCGTAGGTGATGTGCAGCCACAGCGGCGTGAGCAGGAAGTTAAAAAGCAGCACCATGTTCAGCTTGCACAAAATGATGCGCCAGAGTTTGAGCGGGCGGCGGTAGAGCCACAGCCCGTACAAAATGCCCACCAGCACGGCGCTGAGCGTCCAGCCGGGGAAGTACGGGCCGTTGGGCCGCAGGATATAGCCCAAAAGGTCGGTGACGATGCCCGAAAGCCCCGCCACCCACGGCCCGCACAGGTAGCCGATGGCCGCCACGGCCAAAAAGTCGAAGCCGACTTCCAGCAGCTGGGAGACCGGGATGGTGAACTGGTTGAGCACCAGGTTCAGCGCCGAGAGGATGGCCGCCACAGCCAGCGTGTGCGGGCTGTGCAGTTCGCGCACGGCGTCCACGCGCAGGCGGGCGGTCGTTTGGCCGGCGGACAGGGTGGGATGGTTCATGGTTTTGCCCTCCTTGCAAAAAGGCTGGGCCGTATGCGGGCAAAACAAAAAGGCGCGGCGCCGCCACGGCGCACCGCACCCTCTGCTTTTTGTAGCGCCGCCGGGCTTGCGCCCGCAGCCGCCGCATACAGCAGTGGGATGCGGGAACCGCACCGCGGGCCGCCGCACGGCGGCCACTACGTCCTGCCACAACTCCCCGTTGGTCAGGCACTGGGGGCTGCAGGGCCAAACGCCCCGCACGCCCCAAACGCGCAGTTCCCTACTCTGCCAAGCCGGGCAAACGCCCGGCGAATATGCTTATTATACACCTTTACGCGGAATTTGCAAGCCCCGGGCGCAAAAAAACGCCCCCGGACGGTCGGGCGGCCGGGCGGGGGCGGCGGTGTTAGGGCACGCGCTTTACTTGGAGACCTTCTCCTTCAGGCGGCCGCTGGCCTTGAAGCCGGGGATGGCGGTGGGCTGCAGCTGGCTGGTGACCTTGGTCTTGGGGTTGGTGAAGTTCTTGGTCTGGCGCTCGCGCATTTCGAAACGGCCGAAGCCGGCGATGGTGACCTTTTCGCCATCGCGGAGCATATCCCCGATGGTGCCGAAGATCCCATCCATGACCTTTTCGACCGAGCTGGCGGTCAGGCCGGTGTCGTTGGCAACTTTGGTAATCAACTGCGATCTTGTCATTTCCTGTATCTCCTACTTCATCGGCCGCACGGGGCAGCCGCGTAATCATCGCTAACAATTATATGCAAAATAGGACGCAGAATCAAGCGTTTTTGCAAAATGGCGTTTGTTTTTTCTAAAAATTGGCATTTGCTATAAAATTAACCGGTCCGCAGCGCGAAAGTTCGGCGGATTCCATCTTGACGCACACAAAAAATAATGTCCCCTCTGTGCAAAGCTGCACAAAGGGGACGCTTTGGGGGCAAAACGGTTGCCGCAGCGTGCTTTTAACGTCAGTGCGCGGCGGCGTCGCGGTGCAGGGTGGCCACGTCCACCAGCTCCATGCGGCTGATGTCATGGTCGCCGCGCAGCGCGTCCACCAGCAGGCGGGCGGTATCCAGCGCCGTGATGCAGGGGATGGACAGTTCGGTCGCCTTGCGGCGGAACTTGACCGAATCGCGGTGCGGGTCGCGGCCGTGGGGGCTGGTGGAGATGATGTAATCGACCAGGCCGCTTTCCAGCAGGTCGATGGCGTTTGGGCGCTCGCCGCTCATCTGGCGCACCACGCTGCAGGGGATCATCTGGCTGTTCAGGTAGCGCGCCGTGCCGGCGGTGCCGTAGATCTTGTAGCCGTAATCGTGCAGTTTCCAGGCCAGCTCGGCGGCCTCCGGCTTGTCGGCGTCCTTGACCGTGATGATCACGCAGGAGCCGGGGCCGGGCACCTTGAACTGGTAGCCGGCCGCCACCAGGCCCTTGATCATGGCTTCGTGGAAGGTGGGGGCGATGCCCAGCACCTCGCCGGTGGACTTCATTTCGGGGCCGAGCATGGTGTCCACGCCGTGCAGCTTGAGGAAGCTGTACACCGGCACCTTGACCGCATAATAGGGGCTTTGGCCGCCGCGCCACAGGCCGGTGCCGTAGCCCATATCGCGCAGCTTTTCGCCCAGCGTGCAGCGCACGGCCAGATCGACCATGGGCACGCCGGTGACCTTGCTGATGTAGGGCACCGTGCGGGAGGAGCGGGGGTTCACTTCGATCACATAGACCTTGCCGTCCTGCACGGCGTACTGCACGTTGACAAGGCCCACCACCTTCAGCTCGCGCGCAAAGCGGCCGGTGTAATCGACCAGCGTATCGATGACGTGCTGGGGGAAATCGTAGGGCGGGTAGACGCAGATGGAGTCGCCGGAATGCACGCCGGTGCGCTCGATCTGCTCCATGATGCCGGGCACCAGGTAGTCCTCGCCGTCGCAGATGGCGTCCACTTCGCACTCGGTGCCATAGATGTACTTGTCCATCAGCACGGGGTGGGACATATCGACATGGGCGGTGATGACGCCCATATACTCGATGACGTCGGCCGAGTTGTAGGCCACGATCATGTTCTGGCCGCCCAGCACGTAGGACGGCCGCATGAGCACCGGGTAGCCGACCTCCTCGGCCGCCTTGAGCGCCTGTTCCAGCGTAAAGACGGTGCGGCCCTCCGGGCGGGGGATGCCGCAGCGCTCCAGCAGTTCGTCAAAGCGTTCGCGGTCCTCAGCCTCGTCGATGGCGTCCGCCGGGGTGCCCAGGATCGGCAGGCCGACTTCGTCCATATGCTTGGCCAGCTTGATGGCGGTCTGGCCGCCGAACTGCACCAGGCAGGCGTCCGGCTTTTCGGTGGCGATGACGTTGTCCACGCTTTCGGGGTTGAGCGGGTCAAAGTACAGCCGGTCGCCGGTGTCAAAGTCGGTGGAGACGGTCTCGGGGTTGTTGTTGATGAGGATGGCCTCGCAGCCGTGCTTTTTCAGCGTCCACACCGCATGGACCGA
>CALWNS010000041.1 GCA_944382805.1 uncultured Gemmiger sp.
GCCCTGGTTTTGGCAAAACCGAAGGCTTCTGCCGTTCAGGCAGGAGCCTTCGGCTTATCATATCTGGGTCAGCGAGATCATGCTGCAGCAGACCCGCGTTTCGGCCGCGCTGCCGTACTACGAGCGCTTTGTGGCCGAACTGCCAAGCCCGGCGGCGCTGGCCGCCTGCAGCCCCGACCGCCTGCGCAAGCTGTGGCAGGGGCTGGGGTACTACAGCCGGGTGGCCAATATGCAAAAAGCCGCCCGCATCGTCTGCGAGCGCTACGGCGGGCAGCTGCCGGCGGACTGGCAGGCCCTGCGCGCGCTGCCCGGCATCGGGGATTACACGGCCGGGGCCATTGCCAGCATCGCGTTCGGCATCCCCGCGCCGGCGGTGGATGGCAACGTGCTGCGGGTGTTCGCCCGCCTGTTTGACGACGACGCCGACATCACCCGCCCCGAAACAAAGCGCCTGTTCACGCAGCGTGTGCTGGCCGAAATGCCCAAGGAAGCCCCCGGCCCCTACAACGAAGCGCTGATGGAGCTGGGCGCGCTGGTCTGCCTGCCCGGCGCGCCGCGGTGCGAAGCCTGCCCCCTGGCCGGGCAGTGCCGGGGCCGGGCGTCCGGCCGCGCGGCCGCCCTGCCGCAAAAACCGCCGCCCAAACCCAAGGCCGTCCTGCCGGTGGCGGTCGCGCTGGTCGAAAGCCCGGCCGGGCTGCTTTTGCAGCGCCGCCCGGCGCGCGGGCTGCTGGCCGGGCTGTGGCAGCCCCCCGCGTTCGAGGGCCTGGCCCCGGACCGGGCCGGCCTGGCCGCCGCGCTGCACGCGGCGGGCGTGGCGGCGGACATAGCCTGGGGCGCGGCGCTGCCGCCGGCGCGCCATGTGTTCACCCACCGCATCTGGGAACTGGGCGGCTGGCGGGGCACGGCGCCCGCCTGCGGGCTGCCGCCGGGCTTTGTGTGGGCGGCGCGCGGCGAGCTGGACAGCCGCTACCCGGTGCCCAGCGCCTTTGCCGCATACCGGCCGCAGGCGGGCGGCCGGCGCGGGGCGTGACGGCCCGTGTGACAAAATGCTCCAAAAATTTACTTATCTGTTGTTGTATTCTTACAGCGGGTCGGTTATAATAGAACAAACCGAGCGCGCCGGCCCCGGGCTGCCGCGCATCACAGGGCGGGGCCGCGCGCCCCGCCGCAGGGAGGACAAACGATATGATGAAGAAGTCTACCTTTGGCATCGCGCTGGCCTTTATCGCCGCGGCTGCCGGCATCCTGACCGCCGTGGCCCTGTATCTGCGCCGCCGCGAAAAAGAACTGGACGAGTACGAAAGCCTGCTGTATGCGGACAGCGACTTTGACGAGGACGACGACGCCGAAGGCGAGGAGACGGTCTACGCGCCGCTCGAACCCGAAGCGCCCGCCCC
This sequence comes from uncultured Gemmiger sp., assembly GCA_944382805.1. Classification (GTDB taxonomy): domain Bacteria; phylum Bacillota; class Clostridia; order Oscillospirales; family Ruminococcaceae; genus Gemmiger. The sequence continues at coordinate 1,398 of CALWNS010000041.1, forward strand.
GGAAAGCGAAGCGTCCGATACCTGAAAAGACCCCGGCACGCAGAGGCACGGCCCCTGCGGCCGGGCTGCGAGCCAGGTGCGGCCCGCCGGCGGCGCAAGCCGCGGGGCCGCGCCCGGCTTTTGCTTTCGGCCGGCAGAGGCGGGGAGGGTGAACGATGAAACGACTGCTGCTGTGGGTGCTGATGGTGGCGCTGCTGGTAGCGCTGCTGCTGGGCGGCGCGGGCGCCGCCCTGTACGCCATGACGGGCGAGGACAAGCTGCCCGCCGAACACCCGACCCTGGGCGGGGCGCAGCTTGTGCCCAACGGCTACGAATGGGTCGCGCCCGTGCTGGGCGAATACCTGCAGCGCCGCTTTGTCCAGCCCACCAACCTGACCGTGCAGCAGCTGGGCGATCTGGGCGAAACGCCGCCGGAGCTGGCGCTGCCCGCCTGGGCCGCGCGCAGCGAGCTGACCCTGACCGCGCCCGACGGCAGCGTGGCGCTGGCCGGGGACGCGGCCGCCTACGCCGGCTATACCTACAGCCAAAACGGCGCGTACGAACTGCAGCTGACCCTGTACCGCGACCGCGACGCCGAGGCCCCCGGCCTTTCCAGCGGGTGGTATTCGTACCGCGCCGGCTTTACGCTGAATATGCAGCCCCGGGCCGTGCTCAGCACGGACAGCGCGCCCCAGGGCGCCGTTGTGGCCGTGTGGGTCACCGGCATCCTGGACGGCAGCACCCCCGCGCTGGAGACCGACCTGGGCAGCGTGTGGTTCCGCCCCACCCAGACCGGCTACATGGGCTACATTCCCGTGACCTACAACGCCGAGGGCGGCCGGCATACCCTGACGCTGACCTGCGGCGAGCTGGTGCAGGAGCTGACCCTCACGGTCACCGAAATGAGCGCCGCCACCGCGCAGACCGTGCCCGAACAGGACATACCCGGCGCGGCGGAGGAATATAAAAATGCTATCTGGCCGCTGTACACGCAGAGCGAACCGGGCAAGCTGTGGCAGGGGGCGTTTGCCGCGCCCAGCGCCACCGCCCCCACCGTCGCCTACGGCGCGCGGCTGATGGCCGACGGCCAGGCGGCCGGGCGTTCGACCGGGCTTACTTACGGCGCGGCCGAACCGGGCAGCGATGTCACCGCGCCCCAAAGCGGCGTGGTGGCCTACGCCGGCACGCTGGCCCTGACCGGCGGCACGGTGGTCATCGACCACGGCTGCGGCGTCAAGAGCTATCTGTTCGGCCTGGGCGAAGTACAGGCCCGGCGCGGCCAGACGGTGGCCAAGGGCGACCGCGTGGGCGCGGCGACCGATGCGCACGACCTGATCTTTGAAGTGCGCATCGGCAGCAAATCGGTCGACCCGGCCGCCGCCATCCAGGGCGCCAGCGGCCTGCAGTTCCAGGAGAATCGATAATACCGGCCAAGGCGGACGGAAACAGGGGATAGGTGTGTTTATGGAGGAAAAGAGCGAAAAACAGGAAGCGGTCGAAACCGCGCCCGCCAACGCGGCGGCCGATACCAAGGCGGCCCCGTCGGCCCCATCCAAGAAAAAGCGCCGCCGGCGCAAAAAGTCGGCCGCGGCCAAAGCCGCCGCCCAAAAAACGGCGGCGGAAACGGCGCAGGAGCCGGCTGCGGGGCCGGCTCCTGCGCTGCCCGAACAGGACGCGCCGCAGGCGGAGAGCGAACCGCCCGCCGCGGCCCCGGAGGCGGCAGAAGAAGCGAAAGCAGAAGAAGCGAAAGCGGAAACAAAAGAGGAACGGCCGGCCCCGGAGCCGGCCGCGCAAACGCCTGCGGCACAGACCCCGGCGGAGGAGGACGCTCCCGAACAGAAGGCCCCCGCGGAGGAAACGCCTGCGGAGGAAGCCCCCGCCGAACAGCTCCCGGCCGCAGAAACGCCCGCCGATGAGCCGGCCGAGCCGGCCCTTACGCCGGAACAGCTGCGCCGCAACGCCGAGATGACCCGCACCGTGCAGATCTTGATCGAAAAGATCCTGCAAATGCAGCAGGAGGCGCAGGAAAGCGCAGCGCCGGCGCAGGAGGGGGAGGGCCCGGCCGCGGAGCCGCCCGCCCCCGCCCCCGCGCCGACCCTGGAGCAGCGTCTGCGCAGCCAGGCACCCCGCGCGCTGCGCTGGCTGCTGCTGGTGGCGGCGTTCGTGGTCGTGGTGTCCGGCATCGGCGTCGGCTGGCTGTACAGCGGCGCTACGGCGGACGGCATCCCGCAGATCGAAGTCACGTTCAACGGCGCCACGGTGGAGGCGGCCACCTCCCGCTGGAAGGTGCCGGTCGTGGGCGACCTGTTCAAGCGCACCTATGCGGAAAAAGGCCCGCAGGAGCCGGTCGAGATGCCCACGGTGGAAGAGGCCCGCGCCGAGCTGCGCATCCGGGCGGAGGACTGCGAGACCGAGCTGGTCGTGACCGACGCCGAAGGCGAGACCGTATTCGAGGGCACGGCCGCAGCGTTCGATTCCTACCGCTTCGAACAAAACGGCGACTACAGCGCCGAGCTGCGCGTTTACCGCGACAGGGGCAAGTTCAACGATGTGATCGTCACCGGGCAGGACGTTTACCGCTTCCGCTTCAGCGTTCACCTGCGCCCCAACGTCCGGATCAACGCCAGCACCGTGCGCCAGGGCGGCGTGGCGGCGCTGCGCGTGACCGGCCTGCTTGGCGAGGACGCGCCGGAACTTGTGACCGAACTGCCCAACACCGGCTTCTACGAGGGTGAAAGCGGCTGGATCGCCTATGTGCCCGTCGGCTGCGAACAGGAGGCCGGCGAGTATATCCTGCGCGTGGAGGCGGACGGCTACACCCAGGAGATCGCGCTGATCGTGATGCAGCGCATCGCGCAGGAGCGCGACGTCTACAGCCAGAGCCAGCTCACAAGTCCCTACATCGGCTACGAGGACACCCCGGACGAGGTCGAAGCCGCCCTGCGCCGCACCGCCGAGCTGCCGGCCTGGGACGACGAGGGCTTTGTGCAGCCGTTCACCACCACCCTCAACGTGTCGCTGGGCTACGGCGTGACCGAATACGTCGGCCGCACCAGCGCACAGCGCCGCAACGGCGGCGGCACCGGCCGCACCAGCACCAACGCCGTGCTCAGCGGCCAGTACAACGGCCAGCTCATCGCCCCGGCCGCCGGCCGCGTGCTGCTGGCGGAGGAACTGGACGGCGCGGCCGGCAACACCCTGGTCATCGACCACGGCGCCGGCGTGGTGAGCATCTTCTACGGCCTGCGCTCGCTCGATGTGGAAGCCGGCGATACGGTCGCCCGCGGCCGCCAGCTGGCCACCACCAACCAGGTCACCATCGGTGAAGTGCGCATCGCCGGCGTGCCGGTGGAACCGCTGGCCGTCTGGCGCAACCAGTGCGACTTGCTGCGCTACCGCTGATCCCCTATCCCCATATAAAACACGCTTTGCCGCGGCAGACCCCGCCAAACGGGCCTGCCGCGGCTTTTTGTGTCACGCCCCGGCCGGGCGGCATAGCATGGGGCAGAAGCGGGGGTGTTGCTATGGACGAAAGGATCTGTGTGGTCGGGGGCGATGCGCGCCAGCGCGCCGCGGCCGCCGCGCTGCGGGCCGCGGGCTGTACGCTGTGTACGCCGCGCCGCGCGGCCATGCTGCTGCTGCCGATGGCGGCCAAGGGCGAGGGCGCCTGCCGCGCCGCGCTGCTGGCGGCAAAGCCGGGCGCGCTGGTGCTGGCCGGCCGCCCGGACGCCGCCCTGCGCGCCCTGGCCGCCGCGCGCGGGCAGGAACCGATCGATTACAGCGCCCTGCCCGCCCTGGCCCGGCTCAATGCGGTGCCCACGGCCGAAGGCTGCCTGCAGCTGCTTTTGCGCCTGCGCGACCGCACGATATGGGAAAGCCCGTTCCTGGTCCTGGGCTACGGCCGCGTGGGCCAGGCGGTGGCCGGGCGGCTGGCCGCGCTGGGCGGCGTGGTCACGGTGGCCGCGCGCAGCAGCGCACAGCGCGCGGCTGCCCGCTGCGCCGGCTGCCGGGCTGCGCCGCTCACGGCGCTGGACCGCCTGCTGCCGCAGACCGATGCGGTCGTAAACACCATCCCGGCCCCGGTGCTTCCCGCGCCGCTGCTGCGCCGCCTGCCGGCCGGCGCGGTCGTCATCGACCTGGCCAGCGCGCCCGGCGGGACCGATTTTGCCGCCGCGCGCGCCTGCGGGCTGCGCGCCTGCCTGGCGCCCGGCCTGCCGGGGCGCTGCGCGCCGGCTACGGCGGGCAGTTTGATCGCACAGACGGTGCTGGCGCTTTTGCACGAGCGCACCGCGCAGCCAAAGGAGGGGTGAGGCATGGCAGCTGTTCTGGATACGCCGCGCACGGTGGCTTTTGCGCTGTGCGGCAGTTTTTGCAGCATCGGGGCGGTGCTGCCGCAGATCGAAGCGCTGCGCCGGCGGGGCTGGCAGGTGCTGCCGATCCTTAGCGCCAGCGCCGCCGCGCTGGATACCCGCTTTGGCACGGCGGCCGCGCTGCGCGGCACGCTGCGGGAACTGACCGGCCACGAGCCGCTGACCACGCTGCAGCAGGTGGAGCCGCTTGGCCCGCAAAAACTGGCCCAGGCGCTCGTGGTCGCCCCCTGCACCGGCACCACCATGGGGCTGCTGGCGCGCGGGCTCAGCGCCACGGCGGTCACGCTGGCGGCCAAAAGCCTGCTGCGCACCGGCCGCCCGGTCGTGCTGGCGCCCTCCACCAACGACGGGCTCGCGGGCAGCGCGGCCAGCCTGGCGGCGCTTTTGCAGCGCAAAAACGTCTATTTTGTGCCTTTTGGCCAGGACGATTGCTACAAAAAGCCGCACAGCCTGAAAAGCGATTTCGCCCTGCTGCCCGACGCGCTGGAAAGCGCGCTGCGCGGCGTGCAGCTGCAGCCGCTGCTGCTGTAAGTTTTTGCCGCGGCGCTGCATATGGTATAAGTGGTGTTGGGAGAAACAGACGAAAGCGAGGCGGGCGCAATGGAATATATCGAGATCACGGGGGCAACGCCGCTGGCGGGGCGCATCCGCCCGGCGGCCGCCAAAAACAGCGTGCTGCCGCTGCTGGCGGCCACGCTGCTGTGCCAGGGGCCGTGTACGCTGTACGGCGTGCCGGACCTGGCCGACGTGCGCACCAGCCTGGCGCTGCTGCGGGCGGTGGGGGCCGCCGTGCAGCGCCGCGGCGCGGACATCCGCACCCTGCCGCGCCCGGTGGGCGGCCTGGTGCCGCCGGCGCTGGCCGCGGCCATGCGCGGGTCGGTGTTTTACCTGGCGCCGCTGCTGCTGCGCGCCGGGCACGTCCGGCTGCCGCTGCCGGGCGGCTGCCGGCTGGGGCCGCGGCCCATCGATATCCACCTGGACGGCCTGGCCGCCATGGGGGCCAGCGTGCAGCAGGACGCCGCGGGCGTGGCGCTGCAGTGCCGCGGCGCGCTGCACGCGGTGGACTACACCCTGCGCCTGCCCAGCGTGGGGGCCACGCTCACGCTGATGATGGCCGCCGCCTGCGCCGCCGGCTACACCACGCTGCGCGGCGCGGCCTGCGAACCCGAGATCGCGGATACCGCCGCGTTCCTGAACGCGGCCGGGGCCGATATCCGCGGGGCCGGCACGCCCTGCCTGCAGATCCACGGCGCGGGCGGCCTGCTGCCCGGCGGGGCCGCCCACGCCCCGCTGCCGGACCGCATCGCCGCCGCCACCTATGCGGCCGCTGCGGCCGCGGCCGGCGGCAGCGTGACGGTGGAGGGCTGCCGCCCGCAGCACCTGGCGCCGTTTTTGCGCTTTTTGGCGCAGCAGGGCTGCCGGGTGGACCGGGGGGACGCCTCGTTCACCGTCCGCCGCGACCCGGACCGCCCGCTGGCCGGCGGGGCGGACCTGT
>CALWNS010000042.1 GCA_944382805.1 uncultured Gemmiger sp.
ACCATCGTGGTCAACGGCTTCAGCAAGGCGTATTCCATGACCGGCTGGCGGCTGGGCTACGCGGCCGGGCCGGAGCCGATCATCCAGATCATGACCAAGATCCACCAGAGCTGCATCATGTCGGCCCCCACCACCAGCCAGTACGCGGCCGTGGTGGCGCTGCGCGCCTGCGATGACGAGATCGAGATGATGCGGGACGAATACAACCGCCGCCGGCGCTATATCGTCAAATCTTTGAACGATATGGGGTTGACCTGCTTTGAACCGAAAGGCGCGTTCTATGTGTTCCCGGATGTGCGCCGCAGCGGTTTGAGCAGCGCTGAGTTCTGCGAGCGGCTGCTCAAAGAGCAGGAGGTCGCCATCATCCCCGGCGATGCGTTCGGCGCCTGCGGCGAAGGCTACGCCCGCATCAGCTACGCATACAGCGTAGATCACCTGGAAACAGCCGTGCACCGCATCCGCAATTTCCTGCAGGCGCACGGTTGGCTGCCGGAACAAAACGCCTGAACATTTGGGGGAGGGGCGCCCATGCAAAGAAAACCTGTCACCGTGCTGGCGTCGGCCAAGCTCAATCTGGCGCTGGATGTCATCGGCACGCTGCCAAACGGCTACCATGACCTGGATATGGTCATGCAGGCCATCACGCTGTACGAAACGCTGGAACTGCGCCGCAGCCGTTACCTGAACGTGCGGATGCCGGGCAGTTTTGTGCCGGTGAACGAGAAAAACACCGCCGTCAAGGCGGCGCTGGCCTTTTTCCACTATACCGGCCTGCTGGCGGGCGTGGATATCACGATCCGCAAGCGGGTGCCGGTGCGCGCCGGCATGGCGGGCGGCAGCGCCGATTCGGCCGGGGTGCTGGTCGGCATGAACGAACTGTACGGCGCAAAGCTGTCGATGAGCGAACTCTGCGCGCTGGGTGCTTCGATCGGCGCCGATGTGCCGTTTGCGCTCATGGGCGGCACCTGCCGGGTCAAAGGCGTCGGCGATCTGCTCAAGCCGCTGCCGCCCTGCCCGGCGTGCTGGTTCGTGGTGGTCATGCCCAGCATCGGCGTTTCCACGCCGGAAGCCTTCCAGCGCTACGACCGCATGGGCAGCCCGCTGCACCCGGACTGCGCGCGGCTGGAACAGGCCGTGCGCGCCGGGGACCTGCCCGCGCTGTGCGCGGCGGCCGGCAATGCGCTGGAGCACTGCTCCGGCGCGACCGAGACCCCGGCCATCCGCGCGATCCTGGACGGGCACGGCGCGCTGGCCAGCCTGATGACCGGCTCCGGCGCGGCCGTGTTCGGCATCTTTGGCGAACAGGCCGGGGCCGAAGCCGCGGCCGAAGCGCTGCGCGCACAGTATAAGCAGGTCTATCTGGCGCAGCCGGACCGCGGCGGCGCGCGCGTTCTGGCCTGACGCTGTGGCGCTTGTTTGGCGCGGCCCCCTTTTGCCCATACTGTTGGGCGAAAGGGGTGTTTTTCTATGGAGAGCAAACGGACGCCCGGCCCTGCGCGGCCGGCAAACGGGGAAAAAAGCCGCCTGCGGCGGGCGCTGGAACTGGGTTGCGCGCTGGCGTTCTGCCTGACGCTGGTACTTAGCGCGGCGCTGGCGCGTTACGGCGCGCTCTGCCGCCGCGTCTGCGGGGATACCCTGCGCCTGCACATCGTGGCCAACAGCAATTCGGTCCAGGACCAGCTGCTCAAGCTCCGCGTGCGGGACGCTGTGCTGGACGCGGTGGCCGCCGTCACGGCCGGCGCGGCCGACCGCGACCAGGCGGCGGGGGCCGTGTCGCGCGCGCTGCCCTACTTGCAGCAGGTCTGCCGCCGGGCGGCCGGCGGGGAACAGGCGGTGTGCCTGCGGCTGGAGGAGGCGGAGTTCCCCGCGCGGGATTACGGCGAGTTCCGCCTGCCGGCCGGCCGCTACACGGCGCTGCGCATCGAATTGGGCCGGGCACAGGGGCGCAACTGGTTCTGCGTGCTGTACCCGGCGCTGTGCGTGGGCAGCAGCGGCGCCCGCTACCGGGACGAAGCGGAAAACGTGCTGGTCTTTGGCCGCTACGAACTGCGCTGCGCCCTGTACGACTCCCTGCGCGCGCTGTGGCAAGGGGCGGGCGATGCGTCCGCGCCGCCCGCCGGCGCAGGGGACTGAACATAGGAGTTTATGTTATGCTGACCTTACTTCTCGGCCCTTCGGGCAGCGGAAAATCCAGCCGCATCCGGCAGGAACTGAAAGCGCGCGCCCAGGCCGGGCAGCGCAGCATCCTGGTGGTGCCGGAACAGTTTACCTCCTCCACCGAAGGCGCGCTGTACGGCGCTTTGGGGGATTCGCTTTCCGGCTATGTGGAGAGTTATTCCTTTACCTCTTTGGCGGAAACGCTGCTGCGGCGCTATGGCGGAGCGGCGGTGCCCACTTTGAGCGAGGCGGGTCGCGCCGTCCTGGTGCGCCGCGCGGTCGAACAGCTGCTGGACCGGGTCGTGTACTACGGCCGCCAGCGGCAGAGCGCGGCGTTTTGCCGCAAAGCCGCCGAGACCATCGACGAGCTGAAAAGCGCCGGCATCCGCCCGGAAACGCTGGCCGCCTATGCGCGCGCGCCGGGGGCGGATACGGCCAAATTGAGCGAACTGGCGCTGATCTACGGCGCATACGAAAGCCTGCTGGTGCAGACCGGCATGGACCCCGGCGACCGCCAGGAGCTGGCGGCCAAGCGCCTGCAGCAGGCAGGGGGCGGGGCTGACTTTTTTGCCGGCCGCGCCGTATACATGGATGAATTCGACACATTCAACGCACCCAAGCGCGCGCTGCTAGCCGCCATGCTGCCGGCGGCGGATGTGACGGTCAGCCTGTGCTGCGACGGTTTACAGGAGACGGACGGCGGCCTGGGGCTGTTCAGCGGCGCGCGCCAGATGGCGGCGGTGCTCAAGGCGATGGCGGCCAAAGCGGGCGTGCAGACCCACACCGAACTGCTGACAGAGGATCTGCGCCACAGGCAGGCCCCGGCGCTGGCCGAGCTGGCCCTGCTGCTGGCCGACCCCGGCTATGTGCCCGAGCAGACGGTGGATGCACAGGCGCCGGGCGGGCCGGCCATCACGGTGTTCTGTGCGCCGGACCGCCAGCAGGAGGCCAAGGCGGCCGCGGCGGCGGTGCGCGCGCGGGCGCAGGCCGGCGTGCCGTACAGCCGCATGGCGGTCATCTGCCGGGATGCGGCCAGCTACCTTTCGGCGGTGCGCTATGAATTCCGGCTGCAGGGCATCCCGCTGTTCTGCGATGAACCCACCACGCCGGAAAATACCGCCCCCGCCCGCGCCGTTTTGGCGGCGCTGGACCTTTTGCGCGGCGGCCTGGGTGGCCCGGCGCTGCTGCGCCTGGTCAAGACCGGCCTGGTCGACCTGCCGGAGGAGACGGCCTGCGCGCTGGAAAACTATGCCTACACCTGGCCGCTGCGCGCGGACGATTGGCGCGCGCCCTTTACGCGCCACCCCGGCGGCTATACCGACCGATGGGAGCAGCAGGATCATGACGACCTGGCCCTGGCGGAGCAGGGGCGCGCCTTTTTGGTGCAGCGGGCGGAAAAGTTCCTGAAGCGGGCGCGCGGGGCCGATGTGGCGGACCTGACCAAGCAGATCTATCTCTTTTTGCAGGCGCTGGGGGCCGAGCGCGCGCTGGAACGCCTGGCCGAAACGCTGCGCGCCCGGGGCGAACTGCCGGCGGCCGATGAGGCGCTGCGCGAATGGAACGTCGTGACCGGCCTGCTCAACGATATGGTCCGCCTGACCGGCACGGCGGCCGGCGCGCCCAACACGCTGGCCCCGGCCGAATACGCCGACTTTTTCACCCTGCTGCTGCGCACGACCGACCTGGGGCACATCCCCCAAAGCCTGAACAGCGTGATCTTTACCACGGCCGGCCGTATGCGCCTGCCCGAAACCGACGCCTGCTTTGTGCTGGGCCTGGCCGAAGGCGAATTCCCGCAGACGCCGGGGGACAGCGGCCTTCTGACCCACGCCGACCGCGACGCCATGATCGCCCAGGGGGCGGAGCTGCCGGACTGCTTTGAGAACCGCGTCATCCGCGAACAGGTCTGTTTTTACAAAGCGCTGACCGCGCCGGGCCGCTGGCTGTGGCTCTCCTGGCCGGGCGGGGCGGCAGGGCTGCCCGTTTCGGCCGCGCTGGCCCCGGCGCTGGGACTGCTGGGCGTGCCGCCGGCCGAACCGGACGCCGCCGCGCTGGCCGGCACGCCGGCTGCGGCGCTGGACCTGCTGGGCAGCTTGTGGCAGCAGAACACCCCGCAGCGCGCCGCCGTGGAGCAGGCGCTGGAGGAGCTGCGCGGCACGCCGGCCGCCGCGCCCGGCCTGGACGCCGTGCGCCGCGCCGCCGAGCGCGCGCCGGCCGGCGTACAGGACCTGGCCGCGCTGGAAGCGCTGCTTGGCCCGCGGCTGCACATCAGCCCCACCCGGTTCGAGCGGTACGCCGTGTGCCCCTTTGGCTACTTTATGCAGTTTGTGCTGCGGGCCAAGCCGCGGCGCAAGGCGGAGCTGGCCCCCAACATCAGCGGCACGCTGACCCACTGGGTGCTGGAACAGGCGCTGTCCCGCCAGGGCGAGGCGTTCAACGACCTGACCCCGGAACAGATTGAGCAGCTGACTGCCGACCTGGTGCAGGAATACGTGGAGACCAACCTGCCGGGGGCCGGTGTGCGGATGCAGTACCTGCTGCAGCGCATCCGGCGCAACCTGGTGGGTCTGCTGGGCTTTATCCAGCGGGATATGCGCCAGTCCGGCTTTAGGCCGGTGGCGTTTGAGCTGCGCATCGACGACCGCCCCGACCCCGATGACCCGCAGGCCCCGCGCGTCCCGCCCGTGGAACTGACCGACAGCGCGGGCCACACCATCCGCGTGGTCGGCACGGTGGACCGTGTGGACGCCATGGAACTGGGCGGCAGGACCTACCTGCGGGTGGTCGATTACAAGACCGGCAGCAAGCAGTTTGACCTGCGCGAGGTTTGGTACGGGCTGGATTGCCAGATGCTGCTCTATCTGTTCACGCTGGAGCGCAACGGCGGGCAGCTGTTCAAGGACCCGGCCGCCGCCGGGGTGGAGTACCTGTGGGCCGACCCGGCGCCCCGCTCCGCCGCGCGGGCCGAAGCGGAGGAAGCCGCCCCGCCCGCCTACCCGCTGGAGGGCCTGCTGCTCGACGACGAAAGCATTTACCGCGCCATGGATACGCGCGGCACGGGCGAATTTGTGCCGCTCACCTTCAGCGCCAAGACCGGCAAGGTCAATGCGGCCGCGCGCCGGCATCTGGCCGGGCGGGAAAAGCTGGACCGCATCCGGGAGCATCTGGACGGGCTGCTGACCACGATGGCCGACCGTCTGTACGGCGGGCGCATCGCCGCCGAGCCGTTCGTGCCCGGCGGCCGCAGCCCCTGCGCCTACTGCGACTACCGCACCGTGTGTGGCCACGCGGACGGCGAAGGGGAGCGCGCCCCCGCGCTGCAAAGCGACCCGTTCGAAGACCCCGGCCCCGCGCAGGCAGAATAAAACAAACAGGAGCAAAAGTATGTCCATCGCCATCCAGTTTACCCCGGCCCAGGCCGCGGCCATCACGGCGCGCGGCGGCAGTTTGCTGGTCAGCGCGGCGGCCGGCTCCGGCAAAACGCGCGTGCTGGTCGAACGGGCGGTGGGGCTGATCTGCGACCCGGAACACCCGGTCGAGGCCGACCGCCTGCTTATTATGACCTTTACCAACGCGGCGGCCGCCAAACTGCGCGCCGATATCACCGAACGCCTGCTGGCGGAGGTCCGCGCCCACCCGGCCGACCAGCGCCTGCGCCGCCAGCAGCTGCGGCTGCAGTGCGCGTCCATCGGCACGGTGGACGCTTTCTGCCTGCATTTTGTGCAGCAGCACTTTGCCGCATTGGAGATCCCGCCCGACTTTACCACGGCGGACGAAGCCACGCTGGCCCGCCTGCGGCAGGAAACGCTGGCCAATGTTTTGGAACAGGCCTACACGGACCCGGATTTCCGTGCGTTTGCCGACCTGTACGACCGCGGCCGCACCGACGATACGGCGGGCACGGCGCTGCTGGAACTGTACGATTTTACCCGCACGCTGCCGCACCCGGACGCCGCGCTCGACCGGTTTGCCGCAGCCTGGGCCGGCGAGGCCCCGCCGCAGGAAACGGACTGGGGCCGGGCGCTGCTTGCCGAAGCCGCCGCCCGCGTGCAGGGGGCGCTGCGCATGATCGAAGCGGCGCTGCACGCCAGCGTGCAGGAGGAAACGGCCGACCGCGCGTACACGGCGGTGCTTTTGGACGACCAGAGCAAACTGGAACTGCTGGCGGAGCGCCTGCAGGCCGGCAGCTGGGACCGTGCGGCAGAGGCGCTTTCGCTTTTGGAAAACTGGCGCCGGCCCGGAGCCATCAAAGGCGGCAAAGAGGGGAACCCGGCCGCCCTGACCGCCAGCCTGCTGCGCGACCGCGCCAAAAAGCAGGTGGAAAAGCTGCGAGGCGACCTGCTGCTGTGTACGGCGGCGGAATTTGCCGCCGACCGCCGCCGCGCCGCGCCGCTGGTGGCGGCGCTGGTGCGGGCGGTACGCCTGTTCGCGCAGCGGTATTTTGCCGCCAAGGTCGAAGAGAAGGTGCTGGACTATGCCGACTACGAGCACCTGACCCTTGACCTTTTGCAGGCGGCGGACGGCGCGCGCACGCCGCTTTGCGCCACGGTCAGCAGCCGTTATGCGGCCGTGCTGGTGGACGAATACCAGGACACCAACGCCCTGCAGGACGCTATTTATTTCTCCCTGGCCGCGCCCGATGCCTCCAACCTCTTTTTTGTGGGGGATATCAAGCAGAGCATCTATCGCTTCCGCCAGGCGGACCCGGAAGTTTTCGCCGCCAAACAGGCGGCCTGGCAGCCCTGCCCGCAGCCGCTGCCCGTCCCGCTGCGCCGCCCGGCCACCATTGCGCTGGACGCTAATTTCCGCAGCGCGCCGGATGTGATCGCCGGCATCAATTTTATTTTCGAGACGATCTTTTCCCAGCCGCTCGGCGGCATTGCCTACGGCCCGGGCCAGCGCCTGGTGGTGGGCAAGCCGGGCGCTTACCGCGGCCTGTGCGAGATCAGCGTGCTGGACGGGGCCGATGCCGCCGCAGACGCCGCCGCCATTGCGCAGCGCATCGGGCAGATGTGCGCCGCCGGCTTTGCTGTGCGGGAGGGCGAGGGCACGCGCCCGTGTACCTACGGGGATTTCTGCATCCTGCTGCGCGGCCGCGGCGATTTCCCGGTCTACGAAAACGCGCTGCGCGCGGCGGGCATCCCGGTCTATGCCGATGTGGCGGCCGATCTGCTGGACGCGCCCCATGTGCGCCCGTTCGCGGCGCTGCTGCGCATCCTGGACAACCCCGCCCAGGACGTGGAGCTGGCGGCCGTGCTGCTCAGCCCGCTGTACCCCTATACGCCGGACGATCTGGTCCGCCTGCGGGGCGCGGTGCCGGGCGGCAGCCTGTATGCGGCGGTGCTGCAAAAGGGCGGGGAACGCTTTGCGCCGTTCTGCCGGGACCTGGAACTCTTCCGCCGCCTGGCGCACACGCTGCCGGTCGACGCCCTGATCGGGGAATTGTTCGCCCGCACCGGTTACCTGGCGGCTGCGGGCGCCATGCCGGACGGGGCGCGCTGCCGCCAGGACCTGCTGGCCTTTGCCGCCTGGGCGGCCGGCGCGGGCGCGCGCGGCCTGCCGGCGCTGGTGCGCGCTATGAGCGCTGCCCAGGCCGCGGGGGGCGTGCAGCCGGGCGGGGGCGGGCAGAGCCGGCCGGGCTGCGTGTCCATCATGACGGTCCACCGCTCCAAGGGGCTGGAATTCCCCATCGTATTCGTGGCCGATACCGCGCGCAGGTTCAACCAGAGCGACGCCATCCGCCCGGTGCTGTGCCACCGCAGCCTGGGCGTGGGCCTGATGCTGCGCGGCGCCGGCGGCGCCAGCCGCTACAAAACGCTGCCCTACGCGGCGCTGGCCCAGGCCATCCGCCGCGAGACCCTCAGCGAGGAAATGCGCATTTTGTATGTGGCGCTGACCCGCGCGCGGGACGCCCTGATCGTTACGGTGCCCGTCAAGCGGCTGGAAAGCGAGATCAAAACCCCGGCCCTCTGTGTCCACGCGGGGGCCACCGGGCCGGAAACGCTGCAGGGCTTTTCCTCCTGGGCGGGGTGGCTGCTCACCGCCGCGCTGTGCCACCCGGCCGGCGGCGAGCTGTGGCGGTACAGCAGCTTTCTGCCGCACACCCGTCCATCTGCCGCGCCGCTGTGCGTCCGCATCGCCCGGGCCGCGCCGGCGGCCGAGGCAGGGGCGCAGCCGCAGCCGCCCGCTGCGGCCGATGCCGCCCTGCTGGCCGAACTGCGGCGGGGCTTTGCCTGGCAGGACCCGGACCGCGCGCTGTGCGAGGTCCCGGCCAAGGTCAGCGTATCGGCGGTGACCCACCCGGCCGGCAGCGTGCGGCTGGAGCGCCCGGCGTTTCTGCAAAAAGCCGGCCTGACCGGCGCGGAGCGCGGCACGGCCATCCATGCCTTTATGCAGAGTGTCCCGTTTGACGGCCCCGCGCCGGACCTTGCGGCCGAAGTGCGCCGCCAGGTGCAGATGCAGCTGCTGGACCCGGCCCTGGCCGAACAGCTGCGGCTGGAGGACGTGCGCCCGTTTTTTGAAAGCGAGGTCTTTCGCCGCATCCGCCAGGCAAAGCGGATTTTGCGCGAAGAACCGTTCATCACTGCGCTGCCGGCCAACGAAGCGCTGCGCGCCGACGCGCCGGCGCAGGCCCGCGTGCTGGTGCAGGGCATTGCCGACCTGGTGCTGGTGTACGACGGCTACGCCGAGATCCTGGACTACAAGACCGACCGTTCGCGCGACCCGGCGTTTTACCGGCGCGAATACGCCGCCCAGCTGCAGCTGTACCGGCGGGCGTTCGCCTTGCGCCTGGGCGTGCCGGTCACGCGGCTGACCATCTACAGCTTTACGCTGGCGCAGCAGATCGACATCCCGCTGCAGCCGGAGGACGAAGGCGCGGGGCAGGGGAGCAAGGCGGCAAAATAAATTGCGCCCCACCCCTTGACGGCGTGCGGACTTTGTGTTACCATGATATCACCTCTTTTGCGGGTTTTATTTTGTTGCCCTTTTTTCGGGCCGCCCGCAAGCGCGAGGGAGGCTTAATAAACCGTTAAATGGAGGTGCCGAACAATGACTGTCAAAATCACTCTCGCCTGCACCGAGTGCAAGCAGCGCAACTACAACAAGCAGAAGAACAAGAAGAACAATCCCGACCGTCTCGAGATGAAGAAGTATTGCCGTTTCTGCAAGAAGCATACTGTTCACCGCGAAACCAAGTAAGTGTAAGGAGCTTGGAACAATGGCTGACAAAAAAGCGGTAAAAGAGACCGCCGCCAAGGCTTCGGAGCAGAAAAAGACCGCCAAGGAAGCGGCCGGCAAGAAAAAGGTCCCGCTGGGCGAACGCGTCAAGGGCTTTTTCGGCCGCATCGGCAAGTACTTTAAGGATACCCGCAGCGAGCTGAAGAAGGTCGTATGGCCCAGCCGCCAGGATGTCAGGGTCAAGACTATTACGGTCCTTGTGGTCGTTGTGATCGCCGCCGTGGTGCTGATCCTGCTGGATATGGCGTTCGGCGGGATCATTCACCTGCTCATCGGCGCGTGACGCCCGGGTCTTGAAACGCGGAGGCAAACCCCATGGCAGAACAAGCATACTGGTATGTGGTGCATACCTATTCCGGTTATGAAAACAAGGTCGCCCAGGACCTGATGACGATGGTGGAAAACCGCCGTCTGCAGGACCTGATCTGCGATGTCAAAGTCCCCACCGAAACGGCGATCGAGGACGTCCTGGACAAACAGGGCAACAAGGTGGGCGAAAAAGAAGTCCAGCACAAGGTCTATCCCGGCTATGTCTTTGTCAAGATGGTGATGAACGACAATACCTGGTACATCGTGCGCAACACGCGCGGCTGCACCGGCTTTGTCGGTCCGGCGTCCAAGCCGGAACCCCTCTCGGAGGAAGAAGTGGCCAAGCTGGGCGTCGAGATGGTGGCGGAGCCCACGATCGATTACGCCGTGGGCGATACGGTGGAGATCACCGGCGGCCCGATGGCCGGTTCGGTGGGCACGGTGGAACCCATCGACAAGGCCGCCCGCAAGGTGCAGGTCAAGATCACGATGTTCGGCCGCGAGATCCCGGCCGAGCTGGAGTTGCACCAGGTCAAGCTGCTGTAAGGCGGCCAAACGAACAGTTTTCCGGTAAAAACCGCGTGCGGTTTTTATAGGGTGCGCGCGCCGCGCCGCGCCCGTGGGAGGCCCGCACAGGGCCGCAACTCACCACAAATTTTGGAGGTGCAAATATCATGGCACAGAAAATCACTGGCTATATCAAGCTTCAGATCCCCGCCGGCAAGGCGACGCCGGCCCCGCCCGTTGGCCCGGCCCTGGGCCAGAAGGGCGTCAACATCATGGCGTTCACCAAGGAATTCAACGAGCGTACCAAGAACCAGATGGGCATGATCATCCCCGTCGTCATCACCGTGTACGCCGACCGTTCCTTCAGCTTCATCACCAAGACCCCGCCGGCTCCGGTCCTCATCAAGAAGGCCGCCGGCATCGAGACCGCTTCCGGCGTGCCCAACAAGAACAAGGTCGGCTCCATCACCCTGGCCCAGGCCGAGGAGATCGCCAAGACCAAAATGCCTGACCTCAACGCCGCTTCTCTGGAAGCTGCCGTCAGCATGATCAAGGGCACCGCGCGCAGCATGGGCGTCACCGTCGAAGGGTGATGACGCGCCCCGTGGGAGGAAATTTCCGATAACTACCACACATGGAGGAATAAACAATGAAACACGGTAAGCACTATGTCGAAAGCGCCAAGCTGATCGACCGTAGCAAAGTTTATGATCCGCAGGAGGCCCTGGAGCTGTGCTGCAAGACCGCCCGCGCCAAGTTTGACGAGACCATCGAGCTGCATGTCCGCCTGGGCGTTGACAGCCGTCACGCTGACCAGCAGGTCCGCGGCGCGGTCGTTCTGCCCCACGGCACCGGCAAGGACGTTCGGGTTGTCGTTATCGCCAAGGGCGACGCTGCCAAGGCTGCTGAAGAGGCCGGCGCAATGCTGGTTGGCGACGAGGAGCTCGCCGCTCGCATCCAGAACGAGGGCTTCATTGATTTTGACGTTCTGATCACCACCCCGAACATGATGGGTGTGGTTGGCCGTCTGGGTAAGATCCTCGGACCCCGTGGCCTGATGCCGAACCCCAAGGCCGGCACCGTTACCATGGACGTTGCCAAGGCTGTTACCGAGGCCAAGGCCGGTAAGATCGAGTATCGTCTCGACAAGACCAACATCATTCACTGCCCCATCGGTAAGGTTTCCTTTGGCAAGGAGAAG
>CALWNS010000043.1 GCA_944382805.1 uncultured Gemmiger sp.
AAAACGGCCCGGTAGGCTTTGTCGTGCTTTTCGTCGGTCAGCGTGTCGATGGTGGGGTAGGGGCAGACCTTGCCGCAGCTGCCCTGGTAGACGCGCTTATCCCGGAAAAGGGGGTTCTTTTCGGCTGCGCCGACTTCGTAAGTGGGGATGAGCACCTGCTCCTCCCATACATTGACCTTGTCCATGGGGGTTCCTCCTTTGGCGGGCGCGGGGCGCCCGGTTTTGCTTGCTGCCCTTATTGTAGCACCGCGGCGCGGCCCTGCCTATGGAGGATATACCAAATTTATGTACGTTTTACCTGATTTGACTTTCTTCTTGTGGTTTTACGCTTGACCCGGGTGCGCCACATGGCGCCCGTATAGCCGACCGTTTCGGAGACGGCCCGGCCGTTTTTGCGCCAGACCGAGGGCGGTTCGCCCACCGTGTTGTGGAACAGGCGGGTAAAATAGAGCGCGTTGTCGTAGCCGACGGCCTGCCCCACTTCGGCCACGCGCATATTGGTGGTTTTGAGCAGCTGGCAGGCGCGGTTCATGCGCATACAGATCAAAAATTCGATCGTGGCGCGGCCGGTACACCGCCGGAACAGTTCGTTGATGCGGCTGCGGGAGATATCGAACCGCCGGCACACGTCCTCCAGGGGGAGCGGCTCGGCCAGGTGGTCGTTCATATAGCGCACGATCTCGGTCAGTTTGCGGTCGCGCGCCTGCACGCCGGGGGTCTCGGTGCGCTGGTACACTTCGGCCAAGATCAGGCCCAGCAGCTGGGTGATGTAGATGAAATTGCTCTGCGTATAGCTGTCGCACAGCGTGCGGAACAGCTGGCCGAACAAAAGCATCAGCCGGTCGATGGCGTCCGGCGGCAGCTTGATGGCGGCGCAGCGGTCAATGGGGTAGTAGGCCAGGTCCTCGCCCTGCAGGTGGACCCACAAAATGCTCCAGGGGTCGCCGCTCTCGGCCGCGTAGCCGTGGGGGCGCCCCGGCGGGATGCACAGCGCCTGGCCGGCCTGCAGGCGTCGGGTGTCGCCGTCGATCCACACCCGGCCCTTGCCGGCGGTGCAGATCAGCAGGATGGCCTCCTCGGTGCCTTTGGGGCGGTCGCGGTAGTGGCCCTCCGCGTGCGGGAAATAGCCCGCGTCGGTCGGGTAGAGCCGCCGCACGAGCGGGTGTTCGGCAAAGCGGCGGAACGCTTCGGCCGGCAGCACGAACAGCGACTGCCCGGCAAAGCCCTCCGCCTTATCGCCGTGCGGGTCCTGGGGTTTCGGGGCAGTTGTCTTTTCCATAAGTTCACCCTCCTGCGGCGTAGCTTTCCTCCCCGCCCACCACGGTGCGCAGCACGCGCAAAGCGGGGATCTCGTGTTCCGGTACGGAAAAATAATCGCGGTCCAGCACCGTGAAATCGGCCAGGTACCCGGGGGCCAGGCGGCCTTTTTCCCCTTCGGCAAATTCCTGCCAGGCGCTGCCCTGCGTGTAGCAGCCAAGCGCCTGCGCGCGGGTCACGGCCTGGTCCGGCTGCCAGGGCGCGCCGCCCGCCAGCGGCCGCCGGGTAACGGCCGCGTACAGGTTGCGCAGCGGGTCCAGGCTTTCCACCGGGGCGTCGGTGCCGTAGCTGACCGGCACGCCGCGGCGCACCGCCGTGCCAAAGGCGTAGCTGGTCGCGGCCAGCGTTTTTCCGCAGCGCGCGGCGACGATGGTGTGGTCGTAGTCCAAAAAGATGGGCTGCACCAGCGCCCCCGCGCCCAGCGCCGCCAGCCGCGCCCACTGGCCGGGCGCGGTGATCTGGCAATGCACCACGCCGTGGCGCAGCGGGTTGGCCCCGCCGCGCGGGGCGTTGAGCGCGGCGATGATGTCCAGCATTTCCTCCACCGCGCCGTCCCCGATGGCATGGCCGATGACCTGCATCCCGGCGGCATCCGCCAGGCGCGCCAGTTCCAGCGCCCGGGGGTACGGCATACAGCACAGTCCGTGCCGGCCGGGGGCGTCGGCGTAGCCGCCGCGCAGCCAGGCCGTGCGCGCGCCGAGCGAACCGTCCAAAAACAGCTTGAGCGGCCCCATTTTCCAGCGTTTGCCGTGCGCGCCGGGGCGGTAGCCGGCCGCCCACAGTGCGCGCAGGTCGTCCGGCGTATCCATGGCGCACTGCAAGGTCAGGCGCAGCGGCAGCGCGCCCTGTTCGTCCAGGCTTTGCAGCGCGGGCAGCACGGTGCGCCAGTCGCGGCTGCGCACATCGCAGGTCTGCGCGCCGGTCAGGCCGTGGGCCGCCGCGCGGGCGGCCGCCGCGCGCCAGCGCGCGGCGCACACGGCCTGCGTTTCGGGCTCGAGCAGGCCGCGCACCAGGGCCACGGCGTTATCGCGCAGCAGGCCGTTGGGTTCGCCCCCCGGCCCGCGGTCGATGCCCCCGCCGGGCGGGTCCGGGGTATGGCGGGTGATGCCCGCGGCGCGCAGCGCGGCCGTGTTGCACAGCATGATGTGCCCGCACACGCGGTCCAGCAGCAGGGGGTTGTCCGGCGCGGCGGCGTCCAGGCATTCGCGGGTGGGCAGGGCGCGCGCCCCGGCAAACAGGTCCTGGTTCCAGCCGTTGCCGTACACGGCCCGGCCGGGCGGCACGGCGTTTTGGCGCAAAAAGGCCCGGCAGCGCGCGGCGATGTCCGCCGGGCTGCGCGCGCCGAACAGGTCGATGGCGTCCATCCCCCGCCCCACGTCCAAAAGGTGCAGGTGGCTGTCGTTAAAGCCGGGCAGCGCCCAGCCGCCGCCCAAATCGGTGCGCGGCACGCCGGGCGGCACGGCGGCGGCCAGTTCGGCCCCGCCCAGCGCGCGGATGCGCCCGCCCTGCGCCCACAGCGCGCCGGCCGTATAGCCCCGGCCGGTATAAAAATGCCCGTTGTAAAAAAGCCGCCCGGGGGCGGCGGCGCGGGCGGCGTTCGGTGTGTTCATACAGGCCCTCCGCGTTTTTGGTTTATCGGCTTAGAAATAGCTGCGCACCTGGAAGCGGTCCTCCTGCTTGGCCTCCTCCACGATCAGGTTTTCGTGGTTGAAGTCGTAGCGGACGCTGCGGCACAGGTCCAGGTTGCGGGTCAGGCGCAGCAGGGTATCCACCCGCTTTTGCTCCTCCTTTGTATAGAACAGGTAGCTGGCGCCCTCTTTTTTGGCGCGGCCGGTGCGGCCGATGCGGTGGGTGTAGTGCTCGTTTTCCTCCGGCACGTCGTAGTTGACCACGGCGTCCACGTCCGAAACGTCGATGCCGCGGGCCGCCACGTCGGTGGCCACCAGCACGGCGATCTCGCCGGCCTTGAACCGCTGCATGATGCGGTTGCGCTCCGCCTGCGAAAGGTCGCCGTGCAGGCAGTCCACGTTAAAGTGCAGGCGCGCCAGCTGGTTGGCCAGCATCCCGGTGTTGTACTTGGTGTTGCAGAACACCATGACCCGCTTGTAGTCCTTGGAGATGATGAGCTGCGCCAGGTCGGCCAGCTTGTCGCGCCCGGTGGTCAGCAGCTTGTACTGGTCGATCTTGGGGTTGGATTCCTCCACCGGCTGCACGCTGACTTCGGCGGCGTTGCGCTGGTACAGCCAGCCGATGTCCAGCACTTCGCGGCTGATGGTGGCCGAAAACATCGAAAGGCTCTTGCGGTTTTTGAGCAGGTCGATGATGTGGCGCACGTCCTTGTAAAAGCCCATGTTGAGCATTTCGTCCGCTTCGTCCAGCACGATGGTCTCGGCGGCCGAAAGGTCCACCGCCTTGTGGCGGTAGTGGTCCATCAGGCGGCCGGGCGTGGCCACCACCACCTGGCAGCCGGCCTTGAGCTTGCGCTGCTGGCTTTCCAGCCCGGCGCCGCCGTATACGCACACGATGCGCACGCCGGGCAAAAACTGCGCCAGGTTCTGCAGATCGCCCGCGATCTGCTGGGCCAGTTCCCGCGTGGGGCTTAAGATCACGGCCAGCGGCTTGCCGGCGGGGGCGTCGGCCACCCTTTGCAAAATGGGGATGCCGAAGGCCACCGTTTTGCCGGTGCCGGTGGGGGCCTTGGCGATCATATCGTGCCCGGCCAGCATCAGGGGGATGGCCTTTTGCTGGATCTCGGTCATTTCGGTATAGCCCATGGCCTGGGTGGCCCGGACGATCTCCGGCAAAACCGGAAGTTCAGTAAACTGCATGGGGAATGTTCCGCCTTTCCGTTCGTTTGTTCGCAACAGCTTTATTATAGCAAAATTTGTCCCGCCGCGCCAGGGGGCTTTTGCGGCCCTACACCAAAAATTCCCGGATCTCCGCTTCGGCCGCGCGCATCTCTTTTTCGAACGCGCGGGCGGAGGCGCGCAGGCCGCCGCTGCCCAGGATGATGATCTGTTCCGCCCCGTCGGAGCTGACCACCCGCACGCGGTGGCGGCGGCCCAGCTCGTGGGTGGTTTTTTCGATGTACATATCGGCGGTTTCGGCCTCGCGCGTGAACACCACGTGGATGTTGTGGTAGCTTTCCACGCTGCCCGCGCCGCCGCGCACCTTGTAGGCGTCGAACACCACGATCACCCGGCAGCGGCGGTAGCCCGCATAGTTGCACAAAATATCCTGCAGGCGGCGGCGGGCGGCGTCCAGGCTGTTTTGCGCCAGCGCGCGCAGGTCGTCCCAGGCAAAAATGACGTTGTAGC
>CALWNS010000044.1 GCA_944382805.1 uncultured Gemmiger sp.
CCCGCGCCGGTAAAAACAGACTCTTTCATGGCAAAACCTCCTTGCCTTTGTCTGTAAGGCGTCAGTCAAAATATCCCTTCGCCGCCAGCAGCTCCGCCAAAAGCACCGCGCCGCCGGCCGCGCCGCGCAGCGTATTGTGCGAAAGGCAGACGAACTTGTAGTCGTACTGCGTATCCTCGCGCAGGCGGCCGATGCTCACCGCCATGCCGTTTTCCAGCATACGGTCAAGCTTGGGCTGCGGGCGGTCCGGCTCGCTGAAATAGTGCAAAAACTGCTTGGGCGCGCTGGGCAGGTCCAGCTCCTGCGCCGGGCCGCGGAATTCCGCCCAGGCTTTCAGGATCTCCTCCTGGGAGGGCTTGCGCGCAAAGCTCACGAACACCGCGCCCATGTGGCCGTCCGACACCGGCACGCGCAGGCACTGGGCGGTGAACGCCGGGCCGTCGGCCGGCACGATGCGGTCGCCCTCGATGCGGCCCCACAGCTTGAGCGGCTCCTGCTCGCTCTTTTCCTCCTCGCCGCCGATATAGGGGATGACGTTATCCAGGATATCGGGGAACGTCTCGAACGTCTTGCCCGCGCCGGAAATGGCCTGGTAGGTACACACCAGGCATTTGGTGATGCCGTAGCCGCGCAGCGGGTGCAGCGCCGGCACATAGCTCTGCAGGCTGCAGTTGGACTTGACCGCAATGAACCCGCGTTTGGTGCCCAGCCGTTTGCGCTGCGCGGGGATGATCTCGATGTGTTCGGCGTTGATCTCCGGCACGACCATCGGCACGTCCGGCGTCATGCGGTGGGCGCTGTTGTTGGACACCACCGGGCATTCGGCCTTGGCGTAGGCTTCCTCCAGCGCTTTGATCTCCTCTTTTTTCATGTTCACGGCGCAGAACACAAAATCCACCTGCGCGGCCACGGCGGCCACGTCGGCGGCGTCCAGCACCACCATGTCCTTCACCGCTTCGGGCATCGGCGTGCTCATGGCCCAGCGGCTGCCCACCGCCTGCTGGTAGGTGCGCCCGGCCGACCGGGCCGAAGCGGCCAGCGCCGTCAGCCGGAACCAGGGGTGCTGTGCCAGCAGCGTGACGAACCGCTGGCCGACCATGCCGGTGGCGCCCACGACGCCCACTTTGTACTGCTTCATAATAAGGTACCATCCTTTCCCAAACACCCTGCACCGCCAGCATATGCAGCGGCAGGGGACCCTGTGCCGGGCGCCGCGGCCCAAACGGCCGCAGGCAATAAAAAAACCGGCTTGAAAACCGGCACAAAATGCAATATAATCATATACTGCATATGCACAGCGCACCACGCTGCCCGTGGGGCCTGCGTGACAGTCCCGCCCCTGTTCGGCGGCGGGCCCAGGCCGGTGCGTGCCGCACACCGCCTTCGGCGGACGACCCTTTCGCCGCGGCTTGCCCTGGCTGGCCGCTGCCTGACGGTTACTGATGTCGCCCGCGCCTCTGTGATGTGTTCATCATACCATTGCGGCCCCCGATTGTCAATAAAAAAGGAAGCAGACGTATGTTAAAAAAAGACTTCTGGTATGACCTGCCCAAGGAACTCATCGCCCAGGAACCGGCCGACCCGCGCGACAGCGCCCGGCTGATGGTCCTTTCGCGGCAAAACGATTCCATCCGGCACAAAATTTTCCGCGACCTGCCGGGGTATCTCGAACCCGGCGATGTGCTGGTGCTCAACAACTCCAAGGTGCTGCCCGCGCGGCTCATCGGCACCAAGGTGCCCACCGGCGCGGTGTGCGAACTGCTGCTGCTGCGCCAGGTGCGCGGCGATACCTGGGAATGCCTGGCCCGCCCGGGCCGCCGTATGCAGGCCGGCACCCGCCTGCGCTTTGGCGATGGCAGCCTGACGGCCACGGTGGACGAGACCCTGCCCGAAGGCAACAAGCTCGTCACCTTCCGCTACGATACGCAGACCCTGTACGAAAAGCTGGACGAATTCGGCAAAATGCCGCTGCCGCCCTACATCACCAAGCAGCTCGAGGACCAGATCCAGTACCAGACCGTCTACGCCAAGGAGCTGGGCAGCGCCGCCGCCCCCACGGCCGGGCTGCACTTCACGCCCGAACTGCTTGCGGCCATCCGCGCCAAGGGCGTGACCATTGCCGAAGTTACGCTGCACGTCGGCCTGGGCACCTTCCGCCCGGTCAGCGAGGACAGCATCGAGGACCACCATATGCACAGCGAATGGTACTGCGTGGACGAAGCGACCGCCGCCGCCATCAACGCCGCCCGCGCCGCCGGCCGCCGCGTGGTGGCCGTGGGCACCACCAGCACCCGCACGCTGGAGGCCGTGTGGGCCAAATACGGCAAGATCGTGCCCTGCAGCGGCAATACCGATATCTTTTTGTACCCGGGCGTCGAGCTGCACGCCATCGATGCGCTCATCACCAACTTCCACCTGCCCGAAAGCACGCTCATCATGCTCATCGCCGCGTTCTACGGCTACGACAAAACGATGGCCGCCTACAAAGAAGCCGTCGCGCAGCGCTACCGCTTTTTCTCGTTCGGTGACGCCATGCTCATCCAATAAAATACGGAAGGATCCTTTTACCGCAGGAAGCCGGGCTGTCAGGCCTGGCTTCCTGATTTTGGGAAAATCGTCCAATAAACTGGGAAAATGATCTCTTGTTTGGCCCGGAGCAGGGAATATAATGAAATTACTGCGCAAAACGCACAAACAAAAGCAAAGGAGACAAAAGCGATGAATTTCCAGTGGATGAATGAGAGCAAGCTCGAAAAAATCGGCAACAAACTGATCCTGACCGCCCCGCCCAAAACGGATTTCTTCTGCGGCAGCATCAGCGAATGCGATGAGGGCGTCCTCCCGGCGGCCATGTGCAACGCGCCCTATTATTACACCGAGATCGAAGGCGACTTTGTGCTGCGCGCCAAGGTATCGCACGATTTTGCTTCGGTTTACGATTCCTGCGCGCTGATGGTGATGCAGGACATGACCTGCTGGGGCAAGCTGTGCTATGAATTGACGGATTTTGGCACCCATGCCATCGTCAGCGTTGTGACTAAGGGCGACTCCGACGATGCCAACGGCGTCGATCTTGCCGGCAGCACGGCCTGGCTGCAGATCTGCCGGGTCGGCAACGATTTCGGCTTCCACTATTCGGCGGACGGCGAGCATTTTTACATGACCCGTTACTTCACGCTGCCGGTCGATCCCGCCGTCAAGGTCGGCCTTGTCGCCCAGTCTCCGCAGGGGGAAGGCGGGCTGCGCATTTTTGAGGACCTGACCATCGAGCGCAAGACGGTCAAAAACATCCGCGCCGGGCGCTGAATCAGCCGCCGCGGCGGTACTGCAGCGGCGTTTGCCCGGTCACGCGGCGGAACACGCGGCAAAAATAGCTGGCCGATTGGAACCCGCAGGCGCGGCTGATCTCCTCGACCGTGTCGCGCCCGGCCGCCAGCGCGTGCTTGGCCATCTCGATGCGGTACCAGGTCAGATACCCGACCGGCGAAGTCCGCAGGCAGGCCTGGAAACAGCGCGAAGCCTCGCTGCGGCTGACGCCGGCTGCGGCGGCAATATCGTCCAGTGTCAGCGGCGCGGCATACTGCGTATGGATACGGCGCAGCATCTTCTGCGTGCGTATCTGGAGGAGCCGCTCGGCCTTCTGTGTGCCGGTGGCGGGCAGCTCGGCCCGGTGGGCCCACAACAGCCCCCACAGCCCGGTCAGCTGGTTTTGGGCGCACAGCTCAAAGCCGGGGCGTTCCGCCTGCAGCGTGTTGAACAGCGCTTCCATGCGGCACAGGAACTCCGTCTGCCAGCCGCCGTCGGGGCGGAACACGATGTACGGCAGCCGCCGGTCGGCCAGCAGGGGAGCAACGTACAGCCGGTGCAGGCGGCTGGTGACCGGCGCGATCAGCTCGTCGCGGAACACGATGTTCGGGCAGCCAAGCGCCTGCCCCGCATCGGCCTGGCGGAAGCTGTGCAGCACGTCTGCGTTGATAAAGACCGCCCAGCCATCGGCCAGCGTCAGGTTCTCGGTGCCGAGCTGCACGGTCACATCGCCGCCGCGGGCCTGCCATAATTCCAGTTCCGGGTGCCAGTGCAGCGGGATGCACTGCCCGGGGAAGCGGAACAGTTCATCTATGTAAAACTGGATCGGGAAATCCTCCTCCCCGTGCCGGGTCAGCTCCCGCATATGCCCGTCCAATTCGATCTGCGTAAGCCCCATTGCGCACCTCCCGCTCCTTTTGGGAAAATCATACCATGCGGCGAACGCTTTGTCCATGGAAAAGCGCGGCGGTTTGGGGTAACATCAAGAAAAAAGACTGTAGAGGGAAGTTTATGGGAAATTTTTTTAAAAACGGCCTGACCTATGAACACACGATCAAAGCCTGCTTTGTCGGCTACATCGTGCAGGCCATCGTCAACAATTTTGCGCCGCTGCTGTTTTTGACCTTCCAGCAGAGCTACGGCATCCCGCTTTCGCAGATCACGCTGCTCATCACCTTCAACTTCTGCGTGCAGCTGTGCGTGGACCTGCTCAGCGCCGGGTTTATCGACCGCATCGGCTACCGCGCCAGCCTGCTGCTGGCGCATATCCTGGCCGCCGCCGGGCTCATCGCGCTGGCCGTGCTGCCGCAGGCCCTGCCCAGCCCGTTCCTCGGCCTGGCCGCCGCCGTGATGATCTACGCCGTGGGCGGCGGGCTGCTGGAGGTACTGGTCAGCCCGGTGGTCGAAGCCTGCCCCACCGAGAACAAAGAGGCCGCCATGAGCCTGCTGCACTCGTTCTACTGCTGGGGCCAGGTGGGCGTGGTTCTGCTTTCCAGCGTGTTCTTTGCCGTGTTTGGCATCGCGCGCTGGCAGGTGCTGGCCGTGCTGTGGGCCGTGGTGCCGGCGCTCAACTGCCTGCTGCTGGCCAAGGTCCCCCTGTACACCCTGATCGAGGAGGGCGGCCGCGGGATGCCGCTGGCCTCCCTGGCCAAAAACCGCACGTTCTGGCTGCTGATGGTGCTCATGCTCTGCGCCGGCGCCAGCGAGCAGGCGGTCAGCCAGTGGGCTTCCACTTTTGTCGAAGCCGAGCTGCACGTCTCCAAGGCTGTGGGCGACCTGGCCGGGCCGATGTTCTTTGCCCTCCTGATGGGCACCTCCCGCGCGATCTACGGCAAATACGGCGCGCGCATCAAGCTGGACAGCTTTATGCGCGGCAGCATCCTTCTGTGCATTGGCAGCTACCTGCTCATCTCGCTTTCGCCGCTCCCGGCGCTCAGCCTGCTGGGCTGCGGGCTGTGCGGGTTCTCGGTCGGTATTTTGTGGCCGGGCGCGTTCAGCCTGGGGGCGGAGTTTTTGCCCCGCGGCGGCACGCTGCTGTTTGCCCTGCTGGCGCTGGGCGGCGACCTGGGCTGTATGTCCGGGCCGACGTTCGTGGGCATGGTCTCCGCGGCGGCGGGCGGGCTGCACGCCGGCATTCTGGCCGCCATCGTGTTCCCGGCGCTGATGCTGGCCGGCTGCGCCGCGCTGGCCGTCAAGCGCCGCCGTATGGCGCAGCGCGCCTGACCCATACAAAAAACAGAGGGGGCGGAGCCAACAGGCTCCGCCCCCTCTGTTTTTGCCTTTTGCGGCGTTTTTACGCTTCGCTGCCGGCAAACTCCTGCACCAGGTCGCCGGCGGCAGGCTCTTCGGCCTCCACGCGCTCGTCCAGCGTGTAGGAAATGCCCAGCGCTTCGGGCAGCGCGTCCACCAGCGCGTTGACGTCCGCCAGCTCGCGGTTGGCCATCACATACAGCACTTTGTCGTCAAGGGCGACCACGCGCTGCACGTCGGCCCCCACGCAGACCCACTTGGCGGGGTCGATGTTCTCCAGCATCGCTTCGGCAATGGCCGGCGCGTCGGCCGCGTCCTTCAGCCGCAGCAGCACCAGGCTGTAAGCCTGGCTGCCGGTCAGCGATTCCGAAAGCACGGCCGCGTCCACCAGCACGCCCTGGTCCAGCGTCAGGCCGGCGTTGTAGGTCAGCCAGCTTTCGTCCGCCAGGTCGATGGCCCGCGTCTGCGGCATCATGATCTCGACCGGGTAAACTTCGTAAATGCTGTCCACCAGGGCGGCCAGGTCGGCGTCCGGTTCGGCTTCGGTCTGCGGGGCGCTGCCCTCCGGCGTGCCCTCGTTCTCCGGCGGGGTGGCCGGCTGGTTCAAAACATCATCGGGCAGCGGGGTCGCGGTCGGGGCGGGGGTGGCCTGCGGGGCCTCGGTGCCGCCGCAGCCGGCCAGCAGCGCCAGGGCCAGGGCCAAAGCGGCAGTCGTTTTTACAAGGTTGCGGTGTTTCATGTCTGTTTCCTTTCTGTCGGTCGCTGCGGCGGGGGTCAATACCCGCCGGTCAGCCGTTGTTCGGGGGTGAAGCGCGCGTCCCAGGCATCGGCCGGGATGCCCGCCAGGGTCAGTGCGGCGGGGCACACCAGCAGGCTTCTGCCTTTATATTGTGCCAAAAACCGGTCATAATACCCGCCGCCGCGCCCCAGGCGCACGCCGTTTGGCCCGGCGGCCAGGCAGGGCACCAGCGCCAGCGCATCGGCGGGGAAGTCCGCGGCGGCCAGTACCTCGCCGCCCGCCGGCTCCCAAATGCCGTAAGCGCCCGGCGCAAGCTCGTCAAGGCTTTGCAGCCGCACGGCCTGCATCTGCCCGCCGGCGATGCGCGGCACGGCCAGCCGTTTGCCGGCGCGCAGCGCGCCTTCCAGCACGGGGCGTAGGTCCGGCTCGCTGGGCAGCGGCACAAAGCAGAACACCCACCCGGCCTGCCGCCATTCGGGCCGGTCAAACAGCTCCTGCGCCATACGGCGGCCCATGGCGCGCAGCGCGGCGGCGTCCCATTGCCGCCACAGCGCGCGGGCCTGGGCGCGGGCTTCGGCCTTGGTCATGCGCTCACCTCCCGGTGGGCCTAT
>CALWNS010000045.1 GCA_944382805.1 uncultured Gemmiger sp.
CCGGCGGGGCCGAGCTGCGGGCCGAAGGCTACCGTGTGGCCAGCCTTGCCATCGTGGACGAGATGAAGGACGACGGCACCCTTGTTTTCCGCGAACAAAACGACTGAACCGCCGCATAACGCAAAACGCCCGCTCCCGGCCGCCAGAACGGCGGGGGAGCGGGCGTTTTTTGTGCGTTTTTTACAGCGCGGCTTCGGGCGGGCGCTCGTCGTCGCGCAAGGGCTGAGTCAGGCATTCCAGCAGCGTCTCGTAGATCTGCGGCCCGCGCGCGATAAAGCGGTTCTTGATCTCCTCGGCGGTCAACTCGTCCGGCATGGCCAGCTCCAGCCGGAAGCTGTCCGGCTGGCCTTCGTCGCGGATGGTACACACCACGCGGCAGCCGTCCGCGTCGCGCACCACTTCGGCGCGGTTCTCCTCGGCCCGGTGCGCCCAGCTCTGCAGGCGGATCACGGCCGAAATGGCGCTTTCGCGCACGCTGCGCGGCAGGTCGTAGCGCAGCGTGTCGGCCACGGTCTCGCCCTTGGCGGTGGCGGTGTAGCCTTTTTCGCCCTCCACGATCAGCCCCTGGCGCTTCAGTTCCACCAGCGCGCTGGACATTTCAAAGTAGTTGACCAGCTCCTCCTGCAGCAGCGCGCCCTCCAGGATCTCGCGGGTCACCGGCCCGGCGGTGCGGACCAGGTAACACAACAGGATGCGGATCTCGGTATTATCGGTCAGCCCGCCCAGCTTGACCCCTGCGGTAAACGCTTCCGCCATGGCATACACTTCCCCTCTGTCGTTAGGACCGGCGGTGCGGTCTTTTGCACTTATTATACCGCATCTTGGGCAAGGGGGCAAGCGGGGGTAAAATTTAGGCGAACACCGTTTCGATCTGCTTGCGGCTCTGCGGGGTCGAGTAGGTCCAGCGGCGTATGCGCCCGCGCGTCACAAAATAGTGCGGCTCAAACCGCAGCGGCTGGTTCAGCTCTTTGTTCACCACCACCAGCTTGATCTTCATCTTGTCCGGCAAAATGCTTTTGATGTACACGCTCACGGCCTGGCCGGGGCGCAGGCTGCGGTCCGGCTCGGCCAGGCCGGCCAGGTTGGGCGCGATCTCGATAAATACGCCGTATTCCTCCACGCTGCGCACAATACCCACCACCGTCTCGCCGGCGGCAAAGCAGGCGGCGTTTTCGCTCCAGGTGCCCAGCAGTTCCCGCAGCGTCAGCACGATGCGCCCCTGCGCGTCGCGCGTTTTGACCGCGCACAGCAGCTGCTGGCCCACCTGCACGCGGTCGGCCGGCGTGGCGATGCGCGACACCGAAAGGCAGTCTATGGGCAGCAGCGCGGCAATGCCGCAGCCCACGTCGCAAAACGCGCCAAAGCTTTCGATATGGGTCACGGTGCAGGGGATCACGCTGCCGTTTTCCAGGCTGCCCAGGTATTCCTGCCGGCAGCGGCGCTGGGCTTCGGCGCGGGAAAGGCGGTACACCGGCTGCCCCTGCTCCTGGTCTGTGCCGGTGATCACAAAACAGGTCGGCCGCCCCACGCGGGTCAGCACGGCAATGTCCTTGACCGTCTCGCCGGGGGCGTGGTCTACGCATTCCTCAAACGGCATGAACGCCCGCCGCCCGCACAGGCTAAAGCGCAGCCGGCGGGCGGAATCGAACGCCAGGGCGGTGCTTTGCAGCACTTCCCCGGTCGCCTGGCAGCGGGCCAGGTCCTCCTCGGTCAGGCGGTTGGCGTTGCGGCAAAGTTCTTCGGCACGATAAGCAAGCATTTTGGTTTCCTTTCTTTGTGTTGTGCGTATGGTTTTCCGCTTGCGCGGTCAGTCAACTGTATGCGGCGGCGCGCGGGGATATTTGCAAAACGGCGCGCATGGTATATAATAGAGGGACAAAAACAAAACGGGAAAGGCGGCGGACACAATGGACGTACAGGTCGGGGACGTGATCCAGACAAAAAAGGCGCACCCCTGCGGCGCCAACAGGTTCGATGTACTGCGCGTGGGCATGGACTTTAAGATCCGCTGCCAGGGCTGCGGGCGGCAGATCATGCTGCCGCGCGCCAAGATCGAAAGGAACATCAAAAAGATCCTGCGGGCCGGCCAGCCCGTGCCCACGGGAAGGAGCTGACCCATGTTCGAGGAACTGCGCGATATCGAACGCCGGTACGAAGAACTGGCCTACCGCATCTCGGCCCCGCAGGCGGCGGCCGACCCCGCCGCCTACGCCGCGCTGATGCGCGACTATAAGGAACTGACCCCCCTGATCGAGACCTGGCAGCGCTACCGCGCGCTGCAAAGCGAGGTCGCGGAGGAGCAGGCCGCGCTGGAGGCCGAGCAGGACCCGGCGTTCACCGATATGGTACAGCAGGAGCTGCGCAAAAACAGGGAAACCCTGTCGGAGCTGGAAGAAAATCTCAAGCTGCTTTTGCTGCCCAAGGATGCCGATGACGAAAAAAGCATCATCATGGAGATCCGCGCCGGCACCGGCGGCGAGGAGGCCGCCCTGTTCGCGCGCGATCTGTGGCGGATGTACACGATGTACGCCGCGCGGCGCGGCTGGGCCTGCGAGACCATCCAGGCCAGCGAGACCGAGCTGGGCGGGGTGAAGGAGATCATCTTTTCCATCGAGGGCGCGGGCGTATACAGCCGCTTAAAGTTCGAAAGCGGCGCCCACCGTGTCCAGCGCGTGCCGGAGACCGAGGCCCAGGGCCGCATCCAGACTTCGGCCGCCACCGTGGCCGTCATGCCCGAAGCCGAGGAGGTGGAGCTGGAACTGGACCCCCGGGACCTGCGCATCGACACCTTCCGGGCTTCCGGCGCCGGCGGCCAGCACATCAACAAGACTTCCTCGGCCATCCGGGTCACCCACCTGCCCACCGGCCTGGTGGTGGAATGCCAGGACCAGCGCAGCCAGCGGGAAAACCGGGACCGGGCCCTCAAGGTGCTGCGCAGCCGGCTGCTGCAGCAGAAACAGCAGGCCTATGACCAGGAGTACAACGCCCGCCGCCAGTCTCAGGTGGGCAGCGGCGACCGCAGCGAACGCATCCGCACCTACAACTTCCCCCAGGGCCGGCTTACCGACCACCGCATCGGCCTGACGATCTACCGGCTGGACGAGGTGCTGGACGGCGACCTGGACCTGGTGGTGGAACCGCTGCTGCTGGCCGACCGGGAAGAAAAACTCAAACAGCAAAGCGGCGCCAGCCAAGGCTGAGCCGCCGATTTTTACCAAAAGGAAGGCATGTCCCATGCAGACACAGGTTTTGCCTGTCAACGAACAAAGCATCGCCCTGGCCGCGCAGCTGCTGCGCCGGGGCGAACTGGTGGCCCTGCCCACCGAGACGGTCTACGGCATTGCGGCCGACGCCCGCAACCCCGAGGCGGTCAAAAAAATCTTTGCGGCCAAGGGCCGCCCGCAGGACAACCCCCTCATCGTACACATCGCCGGGATGGAGATGCTCGCCGGCATCGTCTCGGCGGTGCCGGAGCGGGCGCGCAGACTGGCGGCGGCCTTCTGGCCCGGCCCGCTGACGATGGTGCTGCCCCGGGGCCCCGAGGTGGCCGATGTCACCTGCGCCGGGCTGGATACCGTGGGGGTGCGCATGCCCTCCCACCCGGTGGTGCAGGCGGTCATCCGGGCTTCCGGCGTGGCCTTCGCCGCCCCTTCGGCCAACCTGTCGGGCAAACCCAGCCCCACCAACGCCGCCGACACCCTGGCCGACATGGACGGCCGCCTGCCGCTGATCCTGGACGGCGGCGACAGCGCCGTGGGGGTGGAGTCCACCGTCGTCTCGCTGGCCGGCGAACACCCGATGCTGCTGCGCCCCGGCTACATCACCCGGGAGCAGATGGAGGATGTGCTGGGGGAGGAGGTGCTGGTCTCCCACGCGATCCTGGAAAAGCTGCGCCCCGGCGAGACCGCCCGCTCCCCGGGCATGAAGTACAAGCACTACGCCCCCAAGGCGGAGGTCACCATCCTGCGGGGCAGCTGGGCGCACTATCAGGCGTACCTGGCCGACCATGCGGGGCCCGGCGTCTTCGCCCTCTGCTTTGCCGGCGAGGGGGCCCGCCTGCCGGTGCCCGCCATCGAATACGGGGCCGAGGGGGACGGCGCCGCCCAGGCCCACCGGCTGTTCACGGCGCTGCGGGAACTGGACAAGGCCGGGGCACGGGTGGTCTATGCCCGCTGCCCGGCCAGCAGCGGCGTCTCGATGGCGGGGTACAACCGGCTGCTGCGGGCGGCGGCCTTCCGGGTCGTGGAGGTGTAAAAGATGCGTGTGATCGGCATAACCGGCCGCTCGGGCTGCGGCAAATCCACCGTCACTCGGCTGTACGCGGCCAAGGGCTACCCCTGCCTGGACGCCGACGCCGTGGCGCGGCAGGTTCTGCAGCCCGGGTCCCCCTGCATAAAGCAGTTGCAAAAAGTCTTTGGTTCTGATATTGTAGAGGAGTCCGGAGCCGTGCGCCGCCGCCTTCTGGCCGACCGGGCCTTTGCCACCCGGCAGGGCACCGCGCAGCTCACCGCCATCACCCACCCCGAGATCCTGCGCCGCATCGAAGCCTGGGTGGAGCAGGCCCGCGCCGCCGGCGCAAAGCTCGCCTTTGTGGACGGCGCGGTGATCGTGGGCACCCCCTTTGAGGGGCGGTGCGACGCGATCCTGCTGGTCGCCGCCCCCTATGAGGAGAGCGTCGCCCGGATCTGCCGGCGGGACGGGAGTGCGCCCGACATGGCCCGCCACGCCCTGGGCGGCCAGACCGACGAGGCCGCGCAGCGGGCGGGGGCCCGGCAGGTGCT
>CALWNS010000046.1 GCA_944382805.1 uncultured Gemmiger sp.
CGCTGGCGCCGGGGCGGCAGCTGCCGCTGGGCGCCGCCCCGGCCGGCCTTGCGCTGGATCCCGCGCCCCGCGTGGCGGCGGTGGCCGCCCTGGCTTTCCCGGGGAGGGAAAACGCCGCCCGGCGCGACGCGTTTTATTCCGAGACCTGCACCGCCGTGGCCCACGGCCTGGCGCGGCTGTGGGCGCTGTGCGGACCGGACGGTGGCATCGTCAGCATGGTGGGGGCCTATGCCATGGTGGCGGGCGAAGCCTACCTGGCCACCGGCGAAACGGTCCCCGAACGCCGCGGGCAGGGTATCGGCGGCTGGCTCATCGCCAGGGCGGCCAACGCCCTGGCGGCCGAAGGCTGGCGCGTGACGCTGCTGTGCGAAGAAAACCGCCGCCGCTTTTACACCCGCCTGGGCTTTACCCCGGCCGGCAGCTACCCGCGCTACCAACTGGAGACGCCGGACGCCCCGGCGGCCGAATAACAACGAACATTCAGGAAAGAAGCACCCGCATGATCGAAGAATTTTACGAGATAAAACCCGAAGTCCTCGCCCTGGACAGGCAGGCGCTGGAACTCTGCCGCGCGCAGTTCGCCCACGTCGAGGAGATCCGGGACTACAACCAGCTCAAAATGCTGCGCGCCTTCACCGATTCCGGCGTGGAGGCGCGCCACTTCTGGGGCTCCTCCGGCTACGGCGTTTGGGACGACAGCCGCAACAAGCTGGAGGAGGTGTTCGCCCGCTGCATGGGGGCCGAAGCCGCCCTGGTGCGCCCCCAGTTCATGAGCGGAACCCACACGCTGGCGGTGGCGCTGTTCGGCCTGCTGCGCCCCGGCGATACGCTGCTGGCCGCCACCGGCCGCCCCTACGATACGCTGGAGGGCGTCATCGGCCTGGGCGAAGCCGGCAAGGGCTGCGGCACGCTGCGCGAATTCGGCGTGCAGTACGACGAATGCCCGTTGCGCGCGGACAATACGCCGGACTATGCCCTCATCGCCCAAAAAGCCAAAACCGCCGCGGTCGTACACATCCAGCGCAGCCGCGGCTACACCCGGCGCAATGCGTTCGACCTGGCGACCCTCCGCAAAGTGGCCGAGACCGCCCGCGCCGCCAACCCGGACGCCGTGATCTTTGTCGATAACTGCTACGGCGAATTTACCCAAAAGCAGGAACCGCTGGCCGCAGGGGCCGACCTGATCGCCGGCAGCTTTATCAAGAACCCCGGCGGCGGCATCACGCCCACCGGCGGTTATATCGCCGGCCGGGCCGACCTGGTCGAAAAATGCAGCCACCGCTTTACGGCGCCCGGCATCGGCGCCGACCTGGGCTGCACGCAGGACAGCCTGCGCGATACCTTCCTCGGCTTTTACTACGCCCCCGGCGTTGTGTGCGAAGCGCTCAAGGCCGCCATCTATGCCCAGTGCCTGCTGGAACTGGCCGGCGTGCGCCCGGTGCCGCGCTATACCCAGGACCACAACGACATCGTCACCTGCTTCGATTCGGGCAGCGCGGCGGCGCTGCAGGGCTTTTGCACCGGCATCCAGCACGGCAGCCCCATCGACAGCATCGTCACCCCCGAACCGGCCGACGAACCCGGCTATACCGACAAGGTCATCATGGCCTCCGGCAGCTTTACCGAGGGCAGCACCATCGAGATCAGCTGCGACGGCCCCCTGCGCCCGCCTTATACCTGCTACCTGCAGGGCGGCGTCAACTTTACCGCCGCCCGCGCCGCCATCCTGAACGCCGTACAGAACGCATTTTTTGCCTGAGCGGCTATGCCGCGAAATCGCGCGCAGCGCGATGCAAAAACAGGCGGAGCGAAGAGCGAGCCTGTTCCGAAATCGGCCCGCGCCGCGCCCAGCGGCGCAGTAAGGACCGCCACGGGCTGTGCCTTGGCAGTTTTTGCCTGAGCGGCTATGCCGCGAAATCGCGCGCAGCGCGATGCAAAAACAGGCGGAGCGACAAGCGAGCCTGTTCCACTGTCATTGGGCCGCCGAACAGGCGGCCATGAATGGCGCGCACAGCTTTGCCTGGCCTCTACAGGCTATGCCGCGAAATCGCGCGCAGCGCGATGCAAAAACAGGCGGAGCGACAAGCGAGCCTGTTCCTGCCATAAGGCGAAAAGATTTGGCCGCGGCGGTAAAAGTTGTTTGTAGGGAACGGTCTTGACCGTTCCGCAGAACTTGGCGGCAGCCGCTTTCGCAAAAGTACCGCCGCTGCGTACCCGTTCGGGAGCAGGGGAGACGGCGTGTCTTCCCGCGTGCGCGGACAGGGCGCGCCTTTTCACCGGCGCGCTCGGCAAAGCTATCACAAAAAGGCAGGCGAGGTGTCAAAAACTCTTGACATTCCGCCCGCCTTTTGCTATACTGAATGTGTCAAAAGGATTTGACACACCGCCCCACACCCCCGACCCAAGAAAGGAGCCTGCCATGTCTGCCGACAACATCTTCCTGGCCCTGTTTTTCGTTTTCCTGGCCGCGCTCATTGCGCTGGATGTCTTTCTGTTCGTCTCGCTCATGCGCCAGGGGGACGAACGCCATCGCCTGATCGTGTGGAAGGCCAGCGCCCTTACGCTGCTGGCCACGGCCGGCGGCCATGTCATCGACATCGTCATCCCCCTTGCGCAGAGTCGGCCTGTTGAAAGTTCCAGCCCCTTTGTACAGCTTGGCGTCATGGCCCTTGTGTTTTTCCTCGCCACGCTGTACTACAAAAGAAAGCACAGTGTGTGAGCCATGAAAAACTGCATCCGTGAAAAGCGCACGGCCCTGGGCCTTTCGCAGCAGGAGCTGGCCGCGCGCTGCGGCGTTTCCCGCCAGACCATCAACGCCATCGAAAACGATAAATACGACCCCACCCTGGCCCTGGCATTCCGCCTGGCCCAGGTGCTGGGCCTGACCGTGGACGCGCTGTTTAGCCCCGCGGCAGGAAAATAAGCGGGCGGCCCCCGGGCTGCCCGCCCTATCAAATTCCAGTCAAAACAGATCTCCGCGCAACAAAAAGCGCCCTTTCGTCCACAAAAAGAACGAAAGAGCGCTTATTTGTTGGAGCTAGAAACGTGACTCGAACACGCGACCTGCTGATTACGAAGCCATTCAAATGTGCTTTTATGACATTCAGACACTGTAAAACGAACGAAACATCGATATATACAAAACATAGAGGAACATGAAAATTTGTGCCGTGGTAGTCAAGAAGTAGTCAGCCAATATCCTCAAAATATCGGTTTAGAGAGCTTACCACCTGGAGGTTGTCGGCTGCTTCCAAGTGGGTGTAAATGTTGGCTGTCATTTGGATTGACGTTTTTTTTTTAATGATACGGCGACCACCGAGATCTACACCGGCATGGTACAGGGTGGTGGCGAAGGTATGCCGCAGCATGTGTGGCCGAACCTCAAAGGATACCATCTTCCTGACGCACTGTCTCC
>CALWNS010000047.1 GCA_944382805.1 uncultured Gemmiger sp.
AACCAGCCCCTGGTCGATAAATACATCGAGAACATTGCCGAGATCGAAGCGGACATCGCGGCCATCAAGGAGCGCATGAGCGCCGCCGAGGCCGCCGCGGCCGAACAGACCGCCGCCGACACCGCCGATATGGCCGATACGGCCGAAGCGGCCGCCGACGACGAGGAGGTCGAGGAGACCGACGAGTTCGAAGGCCGCCCCACCAAGGTCTGCCCGGTGTGCAACGCCCGGGTGGATGTGGACGCGCTGTTCTGCAACCATTGCGGCGCGCAGCTGTAAGCGCATGACCGCCTACCCGCAAAAGCAGCGCTATACGGCCGACGATCTGGCCGCCATCATCGCCATCCTGCGCGACCCAAAGACCGGCTGCCCCTGGGACAAGGTGCAGACCCACGCCTCCATCCGCATGAACTTTCTGGAGGAAGCCTACGAGGCGGTGGACGCGCTGGACCTGGGGGATCCCGCCCTGCTGCAGGAGGAACTGGGCGACGTGCTCATGCAGGTCGTGTTCCATGCCCGCATCGAGGAGGAAGCCGGCCGCTTTGCCTGGGCCGACGTGTGCGACGGCGTCTGCCGCAAACTGCTGTGGCGCCACCCGCATATTTTTGGCCCGGCGCCCGGCGCCGAAGGCATAAACGACTGGGAAGCGCTCAAAACTAAAGAAAAGGGGCGCACCACGCTGCACGCGGACCTGAACGACGTGCCCCGCGCCATGCCGGCGCTGATGCGCGCCGCCAAGCTGCAAAAGCGCGCCGAACGCCACGGCGCCGCCGTGCCTGCGCCGGAACCGCAGGCGCTGGCGCGCACGGCCGGCGAACTGGCCGCGGCCGAACCCGGCAGCGACGGGGCCGAACAGGCCCTGGGGGCGCTGCTGCAGCAGGCCGTGGCGCTGGCGCGCGCGGCGGGCCTTGATGCGGAACAGGCGCTGCAGCGCGCGAACGATGCGTTCATCGCCGGCGCGCCCGAACCCAACGCCGTCTGAAGATGTGGCAGTTTGCTGCCCGCTTTTGACTGATAAATCATTTGGAGGTATAAATCATGACGAAAGTTGAACTGATCGCCGCTGTCGCCGCCAATGCCGGCCTGACCAAGAAGGACGCCGAGAAGGCTGTCAGCGCCACGCTGGATGTGATCACCGAAGCTCTGAAGAATGGCGAGAAAGTGTCGCTGGTCGGCTTCGGCACCTTTGAAGTGCGCGAGCGCAAGGAACGCCAGGGCCGTAACCCCCAGACCCGTGAGCCCATGACCATCCCCGCGTCCAAACTGCCCGCTTTCAGCGCCGGCAAGGCTCTGAAAGACGCCGTCAAGTAATCAAGCGCTTTTGCAGCGCATTGCCTGCCGCCGGCTCGTCTGGCCCGGCAGGCATCTTTTTTATGGTTTTGTGTGAAAGGAAGCTTTATGCGTCTGGATAAATATCTCAAGGTCAGCCGCCTGATCAAGCGCCGTACCCTGGCCAACGAAGTGGCTGACGCCGGCCGGATCCTGGTGGGTGGCAAACCGGCCAAAGCCAGCTATGCGGTCAAGGTGGGCGATGTGATCGAAATCACCTTTGGCAACCGCCCGGTCAAGGTTCGGGTCCTCTCGGTGGAGGAACCCAAGGGCAAGGATGTTGCCCGCGAACTGTACGAAGTGCTGGAAGGCTGAATTTTTTACGGCCTGCCCCCCGTAAAGGGGCATAATCAAGCTCCCCGGTGCATATGTATTACCATACCGCACCAAGGGGGCTTTTTCTTATGCCAGAACAAACCAGCCAGTCCGTCATTCTGCCGTCCGCCGAAGTTCCGGCGCCCAAGGCCCATACCCTGCAACTGGAGGACAGGTCCCGGCTGACCGTCACCGGGGTGACCCGCATCATCAGCTGTGACGAGAGCGGAGCGTTGCTCAAGACGGCCCAGGGGGACCTGACCATCGGCGGACAGGGAATCCAGATCGGGGAACTGTCGGTGCGCACCGGCCAGGTACACATCACCGGCAAGATTGAGTTCCTGCAATACACCGAGAACCGGGAAAGCGGCGGCGGGCTGCTGAACCGGCTGCTGCGCTGATGGCGGCCGCGCCGGCCCTTTGGGCGGTGGGGCGGGACCTGCTGTGGTGTCTGGGTCTCGGGCTGCTGCTGGGAATCTTCCGCAGCTTTGCGGGTCTGCTGCTGGGTAACGGCCGTGTCCTGTGCTTTGTGTGGGACCTGCTGGCGTTTGTGGCGGCGGCCGTGCTGCTGTGCGGGTTTGCGGCTTCGGCCTCCATGGGCGGCGGTACGCGCTGGTACATGGCGGCGGGCGCGGGAGCCGGGGCTTTGGCCTGGCGTTGGGCGGTGTCCCGCACGCTGTACCGGGTGGCGGCGGGGATAGCTGCCGCGGCGGCCCGGGCGGGGCTGCGCCTGCAAAGGTTCCTGCTGGCACCTTTTGTACATCTGAAACGGCATTTTGCGGCAAGAAAACAAACAAAAACGGCTGCCAAAGCGAAAAAAAGAGCGGAAAAAGTAACAAAGAAGAAAAAACAGTTGCAAAAACCCAGGAAAATATTATATAATTGATTCTGCATAAATCTGCTATATCCGACATGATAAAGGAGGGGGAGCAGACCATGACCCGAAAAAACGGTATATTGCGGCGTTTGCTCCCGTTATTTATCCTGATCCTGTGCGCATCGCTGGTATACAGCCTAGTACGCTGCCAGATGTCCATCAGTGCCAAGCAGCAGGAACTGGTCGGCGTGCAGGCCCAGCTGAATGACCAGCTGGCCCAGAACGAAGAACTGCAGCGCACGCTGGACGACGGCGAAGATGCCATTATCGAGCGCATTGCCCGTGACGAGGGCTATTCCAAGCCCAATGAACGCATCTGGATCGATATCAGCGGCAAGTGATCATTTCATCGAACAGCGAAGGGCGTTCCGCTCTTTTCTGAAATAAAAACAGGCGGGGTCTGTGCACCTTGCCGGAAAAAGGGGTATCATAGTTTGGCATTTCAGGTTGGGGATATCGTCGAAGGCAAAGTCACCGGCATCAAGCCGTTTGGCGCTTTCGGTTCTTTGGGGGAAGGGAAGAACGGCCTTGTCCACATTTCCGAAGTTTCGTACGAGTATGTGCAGGATCTGTCTGCCGTTTTGAGCGACGGCCAGACCGTCAAGGTCAAGATTCTGTCCATTGCGCCGGACGGCAAGATTGCACTTTCCATCAAGCGCACGCAGCCCGCGCCCGAGCGTGGGGCACGGCAGGGTGGCTCCCAGCAGCGGCAGCAGGGGTCTGCGCCTCGTGCCAAGCGTGAAGCACCGCCCCGTGTGTGGCAGCCCAAGCCCACACAGCCGCAGG
>CALWNS010000048.1 GCA_944382805.1 uncultured Gemmiger sp.
AAGGGCACCGGCGTGGGGAAGATCACCCCCGCCCATGACCCCAACGATTTTGAGGTGGGCAAGCGTCACGGCCTGCCCATGGTGCGGGTGCTCACCTACGACGGGCATATGACCGGCGCCGCCGACCGGGCTGCCTGGGAGGAGCTGAAGGCCGCCGGCCGCGCCAGCGCCGACGAGCCCGAGGTGCTGGACTGCGGCAAGTACGCCGGCATGACCGCCGCCGAGGCACGCAAGGCCATCCTGGCCGACCTGGAGGCGGGCGGCTATCTCAAAGCCACCGAGGACATCACCCACGAGGTGGGCACCTGCTACCGCTGCCACACGGTCATTGAGCCGATGGTCTCCAAGCAGTGGTTTGTCAAAATGGCCCCGCTGGCCGCCCCGGCCATCGAGGCGGTGGAAAAAGGCG
Organism: uncultured Gemmiger sp.; assembly: GCA_944382805.1. Lineage (GTDB taxonomy): Bacteria > Bacillota > Clostridia > Oscillospirales > Ruminococcaceae > Gemmiger. The sequence goes on from CALWNS010000048.1 coordinate 410, forward strand.
ACATCAAGTTCGTGCCGGACCGCTTTACCAAAAACTACCTGAACTGGATGAAGGGCAGCCGCGACTGGTGCATCAGCCGCCAGCTGTGGTGGGGCCACCGCATCCCGGCCTGGTACTGCGCCGACTGCGGGCAGACCATCGTGGCCAAGACCGCCCCCACGGTGTGCCCGCACTGCGGCGGCACGCACCTGGACCAGGACCCCGACACGCTGGATACCTGGTTCTCCAGCGCGCTGTGGCCGTTCTCCACCCTTGGCTGGCCGCATAAGACCGAGGATCTCGACTTCTTCTACCCGACCAACGTGCTGGTCACCGGCTACGACATCATTGGTTTCTGGGTATCCCGCATGATCTTCTCCGGCCTGGCCTATACCGGCAAAGCGCCGTTTGACACCGTGCTGATCCACGGCCTGGTGCGCGACAGCCAGGGCCGCAAAATGTCCAAGAGCCTGGGCAACGGCATCGACCCGCTGGAAGTGATCGAAAACTTTGGTGCCGACGCGCTGCGCATGACCCTGGTCGTGGGTTCTACGGCCGGCAACGATATGCGCTACAGTGAGGAAAAGGTAACTGCCAACCGCAACTTTGCCAACAAGCTGTGGAACGCCGCCCGCTTTGTGCTCATGAACCTGCCGGAGGGTTTTGTCCCCGGTATGCCGGAGGAAAGCCGGCTGGATATGAGCGACAAGTGGGTGCTGTCCGAGCTGGCCGCCGTGACCGGCGAAGTGACCGCCAACCTGGACAAATACGAGCTGGGCCTGGCCGCCGACAAGGTCGAAAAGTTCATCTGGGAAGTCTACTGCGACTGGTATATCGAGATCTGCAAATCCCGCCTGAATTCCGGCGACGAGACCCAGGCCGATACCGCCCGCAAAGTGCTGGTCTGGGTGCTGGACCGCGCGCTGCGCCTGCTGCACCCCTTCATGCCGTTCATCACCGAGGAAATCTACCAGGCCCTGCCCGGCAGCGCCGAGACCATCATGACGCAGCAGTGGCCCGACGCGCGGCAGCTGCCCACCTGGCCGGCGGAAAGCGCCGACTTTGAGACGATGATGGCGTATATCAAAGCCGTGCGCGCTACGCGCAGCGACATGAACGTGCCGCCTTCCAAAAAGACCAGCATGGTCATCGAGACTGCGCAGCCGGCCGCGTTCGAGAAGGGCAGCGCCTACCTGGCGCGCTTCGCCTTTGCCACCGAGGTCACGCTGACCGCCAAATACGAAGGTCCCGCCCAAGGCATGGTGACGGTCGTGACCCCGGCCGCCCGCGGCTTTATCCCCATGATGGAGCTGATCGACCGCGAAAAAGAGCTGGCCCGCCTGAACAAAGAGCTGGCCAAGGCGGAAAAAGAGACCGCCATGTTCGAAAAGCAGCTTGCAAACCCCAAGTTCGTGGAAAAAGCGCCCGCCGCCCTGGTGAGCGAGACCCGCGCCAAGCTGGCCGCCGCGCAGGATAAGCAGAAAAACATCCAGCAGTCCATCGCTGCGCTGGGGTAATGCGGGGATTGCTCCCGTCCGGCCCGGTTGTTCTTTGTTAGCAGGCGGGCGTAAAAAGCATATGAATAAACCGGGGAGCCCCCGCAGCCAAAGCTTGGCTGCGGGGGCTCCCCGGTTTGTGTGAAACAGGCGCGGTTCAGCCGCCCATAAAGAAATCGAGCACGTCCCAGCCTTCGCCGCCGGTCTCGCGGTACAGTTCGGTGTAGCCGCACTGGCAGCAGCTGACGGTGACGAATTTCTTGTTCTGGATATCGAACAGCTTGGCAAAGTTGCCGCCGGTCGCCTGCAGGCGGTCGGCTTCGTACTGCCGGCAGCCGCATTTGGGGCAGATGTATTCGCGTTTTTCCATGCGTTCCTCCTTGTATGGGCGCGCTTTGGCGGGCGCGGTTGTCACGCCAGGTTCAGCTTCTTGCCGATCAGGCGCAGGTCTACTGCCCATAGAATACCATTTGCGGCGGCCAAAAGCAAGCCCGGCGAAGCAAGGATCAAAATGTTCCGGATCATCAGCCCTGTGCGCTGCGCGCCCGCGGCCTGGGCAAGGGGGAGGGCTTCAAAGTCGAGTACGGTGTAAAGATAAAATCCCAGTGCCGCCACCACCAGCAAAAGCAGCACCTGCAAAAGGAAGCTCAGCACAAAGTAGACGATCACACTGGCGGCCAGCCGGTGCTGCGGCCAGTGCGCGCCGATGCCGATGCAGAGGTAGAAATACAGGTAGGCAAAACTCACCGCCAAGGCCGCCAGCAAAATTGCATACGCGGTCGAACCGGCACCCTGCCAGGTCAGGTCAAGATCTTCGATCCGGAACAGCGCGTGGTCGCCTGCAAACAACGCAAGGTGCCAGTCGCCGCCCATCAGCCAGCCGCAGAGCAGCAGCACCGGAACGGATAGCGCCGTAGAGACCATCGCCACCGCCCATTTGGCCGCCAGCTGCTGCCAGGGAGCGACCGGCAGGCAGAAATACAGGTACCCGCGCGCGCCCAGCAGGGCGTAAAAGCGCTGTATGTTGGCAATGATGCAAACGGCGATGATCGCCAGCAAGAAGAGAACAGACAGGGGAGCGATAATCGTCCAAAGAATAGCAAAAAATGGCGTGCCGGCAAACGGCGGCAGATTTTGCAGCTGCATACTGCCGCCGGTCAGCGCGGCCAGAACCAGTGCCCCCAGCCATACCGGCACCATCAACCGGCCGACGGCGAGCGCTTCGTACTTGAATAACTTTTGAAACATAGTTTATACCTCTTTCTGGCCTGTTCAGCAGCGGAATACTTCGCGGAAATATTCGTTAAGGCTCTTGCCGCTTTCCTCGCGTAGCTCGTCCGCGTTTTTGTGCGCCAGCAGCGCGCCGTCTTTCAGCAGCAAGACTTCGTCCAGCGCCGTCTCCACATCCTCGATCAGGTGGGTGGAGATGACCACCGCGGCGTCCTCGTTATAGTTGCACAAGATGGTGCGCAGGATATACTCGCGCGCAGCCGGGTCTACGCCGCCCAACGGCTCGTCCAAAAGGTACAGCCGGGCCTGGCGGCCCATGGTCAGGCAGAGCTGCAGTTTTTCCTGCGTGCCCTTGCTCATCGCGCCGATGCGCTGGCTGGGTTCGAGCTTTAAGTCGGCCAGCATGGCGTGGGCTTTGGCCGTGTCAAAATCGCTGAAAAAGTCGCGGTAAAACGCGACGGCGTCCTGCACGCGGTATTCGGTGGGCAGCGCCATGCGGTCGGGCAGGAAAGCGGTCACGGCCTTGGTGTACGACCCCGGCTCCTGCCCGTCGATTAGTACTTGGCCGGAGGTGGCCTGCAGAAGCCCGGCCGAAATTTTAAGCAGCGTCGTCTTGCCGCTGCCGTTCGGCCCCAGCAGACCCACCAGCCGCCCCGGCTCCACCCCAAAGGTGACATCGTTCAGCGCGGCTTTGGCGCCGTAAAATTTGGTCAGCGCGCTGACCTGATACAGTTCAGACATTGCGTTCTCCCTTCTGTTCGCTCATGCGGTGCAACAGGTCCTGTACCTGCTGCGGTGTCAGCCCCAGCGCCTGCATCTTTTGCAAAAACTCCCCGGCGTACACTTCGGCCTGCTGGCGTCGCAGGGCCTCCAGCCGGGCGGTGTCGCCCGTTACGGTACGCCCGGCCGTGCGCTGGGTCTGCATCAGGCCGCGGCTTTCCAGCTCCTGCAAAGCCTTTTGCATCGTGTTGGGGTTTACGCCGGCTTCCCCCGCCAGCTCCCGCACCGGGGGCACGCGCGCCCCGGCCGGCAAAACGCCGGTGACGATGGCCAGCTGCAATTGTTCGATCAGCTGCAGGTACACCGGCCGCCCGCCTGTGATGTTCCATTCCATCGGCAGCCCTCCTTTTGTATTATTGTATTATCATATTAATACAATAATACGGCATTGTCAACCCCTTTGCAAAAAGATTTTTTTGCGGTATGATAGGGGGCGATAAGAAAGGGAGGGGCCTACTGTGCCGCGCATTCTGATCATCGAGGACGATACCGACATCAATAACGCCATCTGCGCCTACCTGACCCGGCAGGGCTGCCGGTGCCGCCAGGCTTTTTCCGGCACCGAGGGCCGCCTGTACTGGCAGCAGGAGGGCGCCGACCTGATCGTAGCCGACCTGATGCTGCCGGGGCTGGACGGCCAGGCGCTGGTCAAAGAGATCCGCGCCGGCACGGCGGCGCCCGTGCCCATCATCGTACTGTCGGCCCGCACGGCGGTCGAGGACAGGCTCGAACTGCTTAAACTTGGGGCGGACGACTACATGACCAAGCCCTTTTCCTTAGTGGAACTTTGGCTGCGCATCGGCGTGCAGCTGCGCCATGCCGGGGCGTGCGCACAGCAGGGGCAGGCGAATTGCATCCGCTATAAAGACTGGGTCATCGACCCCCAGTCCCGCACGCTGACCGCCGTGGGCGTGCCGGTGGAGCTGACGCTGCACGAATTCGAGATCGCGGCGCTGCTGGCCGCGCGCCCGCAAAAAGTATTCACGCGGCAGGAGATATTTGAAAGCGTGTGGAACCAGCAATATTTTGTCGAGGATAAGACCATCAACGTCCATATTTCCAACCTGCGCGCCAAACTGCGCCCCACCGGGACTGACGGCTATATCAAGACGGTGTGGGGCATCGGCTTCAAATGCGGGGACTGACGGTTCTTTATACTTTCTTAAACTTTTCTTGGCGTTTGTTTGGCAGGTCTCGTGTATAGTGGGAGCATACCAAACAGGCCGCGCACGAGGCGGCCGGAAAAGGGGAGAGCTGCATATGCCGCAAACCATCCTGCGCACAGCGGGGCTGTGCAAAAACTACCGCGGCCGGCCCGCAGTCGACCACCTGGATATGCAGGTGGAAAAAGGCGCGATCTACGGTTTTATCGGCCGCAACGGGGCGGGCAAGTCCACGACCTTTAAGATGCTGGCCGGGCTGGCGCGCCCCAGCGCCGGGCAGATCGAGCTGTTCGGCCAGCCGCTGACAGAGGCGGCTGCGCGCCGCCGGCTGGGTGTTTTGATCGAGGATACCGGGGCCTACCCCGGCCTTTCGGTACAGGAAAACTGCCGCCTGAAAGCCGCCGCCCTGGGGCTTGAGGACGAAAAAACCGCCGTGCAGCGCGTTTTGGAGGAGGTGGGCCTGCAGGACAGCGCCCGCAAAGCCTGCAAACAGCTCTCGATGGGCCAGCGCCGCCGCCTGGGCCTGGCGTTGGCGCTGCTGGGCAGCCCGGACCTTCTGCTGCTGGACGAACCCACCAACGGCCTGGACCCGGAGGGCATCCGTGAGGTGCGCAGCCTGCTGCTGCGCCTGCAGGCCGAGCGCGGCGTGACCATCGTCATCAGCAGCCATCTGCTGGGGGAACTGGAAAAAATCGCCACCTGCTACGGGATCCTGCGCGCCGGGCACATGGTGCAGCAGATCACGGCGGCCGAACTGGACGCCCGCTGCCGGGATTATATCGCCCTGCAGACAAGCGAACCGCACCGCGCGGCGGCTGCCCTGGAAGAAACGCTGAAACTTAGGGATTACGAGGTGCTGCCGGGCGGGGAAGTGCATATTTTCGGCACGGCGGACCCGGCTGCCGTAACGGCGGCGCTGGCCGGCGCAGGCGTGCCGGTGCAGGGCATCGGCGCCCACCGGCAGGAACTGGAGGAATATTTCCTTGCGCTGATGGGGGTGGAAGAAGATGCTTGAGCTGTTCCGTATGGATATGCGCCGCTTGTGGGCGGCCAAGTACTTATGGGTGATGCCGCTGTGCGCCGCGGGGCTGCTGTGGGGGCTTTATGCGCTCCTGGATCTCACCTCCGACCCGGAAATGCTGCGCGCGATGGCCGGCCAGGGGGCCGAAATCACGGCCGAAGACTATGCGGCGCGCCAGGCCCTGGCGGATATGACGCTGCTCGGCTATCTGCACCAGGCGATGTTCGGGGGCAATATGTGGCTGCTGGGCGTGGGCCTGGGGGCCGGGGCTTTTTGCGTAGAAGATCATACCCACGGCGCGCTCAAGAACTTTTTGCCGCTGCTGAGCCGCCGCTGGCCCTATGCGGCGGCGCGGGCGTTTGCGCTGCTGGCGCTCACGGCCGCGATGCTGACGGCCGCTTTTGCGGCGGTGCTCATGCTTGCGCCGGTCTCGATGTTTGACGGTCTGGGCGGCGCGCCGCTGGACTGGCTGGCGCTTTATGTTTCGGCGCTGCTGCTCGGCTGGGCGTATGCGCTGGGCTGCGCGCTCCTGGCGGACCTTGTGCGCGGCGAAGGGTGGACGATGGTGCTGGTGCTTGTGTTCAGCCTGGGCGTCCCCGTTACGCTGCTGTCCGCCGCGCTGGAATGGCTGCACCTGCCGCCGCTGGCCGATTACACACTGTTTGCCACCGCCTATACCTGCGTTGAACCGCTGTTTGAACCGGCCGCCGCCCTGCGTGTGGCACTGACCGGCCTGTGCTGGGGCGCCGTGTATATGGCTGGCAGCATCGCCGTACTGGAGCGCCGCGACGCGGCCTGATGATACCCGCATACCGGAGGAACCCATGCTTTGCCTGTGTTTTGTGCTGTTTGCGGCTGCGCTGTTCCTGGCGTTTCAGCTGGCCGCCTTGCTGCGCCAGCTGAACAGTTGGGCGGACCTGCTCGAAAAATCGGAACCGGCCTCCAACCTGCGGCTGCCGCTTTCGCTGCGGCTACGGCCGCTGCGGCGGGTCTGCCGCGCTTTTAACGCCCGGCTGGACGGGGCGCAGGCGGATGCTTTGCGGGCCAGGCGCAGCGGGGAAGAACTGCAGGCCACGATGGCGGCCGTCAGCCATGACATTCGCACGCCGCTGGCGGCGGCCTGCGGCTATTTGGAGCTGCTGCGCAGGGAAAGCGACCCCGTGCGGCAGGAACGCGGCCTGGCCGTCATCGCCCGCCGGCTGCAGGAACTGGAAACGCTGCTTGACGAACTGTTCCTGTATACCCGCCTGAACGCCGGGCAGGCCCGGGCGCTGCAGCCGGCCCGGCTGGCGCTGTGGCCGCTTTTCTGCGAAGCGGCGGCCGGCCTGGAGCCGCAGCTCAAACAGGCCGGGGCGCAGCTGCAGGTGGATTGGGCGGAGGAAACGGCCGCCGTTTGGGCCGACCGGCAGGCGCTGGCCCGCGTGCTGCGCAACCTTTTGCTCAACGCCGCGCAGCATGGCGCGGGCGGCCTGCAGGTGTGCCAGCAGGGCGGAACGCTCCTGTTTGCAAACCGTGTGGCCGACCCGGCTGCGATCGACCCGCAGCATATGTTCGACCGCTTTTGGCGGGCCGATGCGGCGCGCGGCGGCGGGCGCGGCGGGGCCGGGCTGGGGCTGGCGATCGCCCGCGAACTGACCGAGGCGATGGGCGGCCGGCTCACGGCAGCGCTGGAGGGGCAGGTCCTTACGGTCTGCCTGGCCCTGCGCCCTGCGCCGGCGGAAAAAGCAGAATAGGATCGCGTATGCGCCCGGCATTGCTGCAACGGCTGCCGGGCGCTTTTTACAGGTTCTTTGCGCCGATTTTCGACAAAATTCTAATAAAATGATTGACAGGGGGGCGCAAGACTGTATAATTGAATTTGTGTTTTGCATCTATCGAACACAAACAAGCGCTGTATGTGCTGCTGCAGCCGCGCCGCATTTGCCGGCGATGGTGTAACAAACCTTTTGCGGGGCTGCATAATTGGCGCTGACCGCACCTCGCCCGCATGGAGCCGGGCCGGGGCGGCAAATTTCCGCAAAGGGGGATGCATTGTAAAATGGATGGATCGCTGATCGTATCGCTTAAGGACATTGTCGTTGACTTTGACGGGGAACGGGTCTTGAACGGCCTGTCGCTGGACATCCACGATAAGGAGTTCGTCACTTTCCTCGGCCCTTCGGGCTGCGGGAAAACGACTACCTTGCGTGTGATCGCCGGGTTTATCACCCCGCAGTCCGGCAGTGTCCTTTTTTTTGTTTTGTTCATCACTTCGCTGCCGCCGTATAAGCGCGAGGTGAACAGCGTATTCCAAAAGTACGCGCTGTTCCCGCACCTGAACGTGTTCGAAAACGTGGCGTTTGGCCTGCGGCTGAAAAAAATGCCGGAGGAGCAGCTGCGGCCCAAAGTGCTGGAAATGCTGGAAACGGTGGGTCTGAAAGGCTTTGAGCGCCGCGGCATCAACCAGCTTTCCGGCGGCCAGCAGCAGCGTGTGGCCATTGCGCGCAGCCTGGTCAACTCGCCGCGGGTGCTTTTGCTGGACGAACCGCTCGGCGCGCTGGACTTAAAGCTGCGCAAGGAGATGCAGCTTGAACTCAAGCGCCTGCAGCGCGAGATGAACATCACGTTCGTCTATGTCACCCACGACCAGGAGGAAGCCCTGACCATGTCGGATACGGTCGTGGTCATGAACAAGGGCAGCATCCAGCAGATCGGCAGCCCGGAGGATATCTATAACGAGCCGCAGAACGCCTTTGTCGCCAATTTCATCGGAGATTCCAACATTGTGGACGGCATAATGCTCAAGGACTTCCTGGTCAGCTTCTGCGGGCATGATTTTACCTGCGTGGACCGCGGCTTCCAGGTCAACGAGCCGGTGCAGGTCGTGGTGCGCCCGGAGGACGTGGTCATCGTGCCGCCTTCGGCCGGTATGCTCACCGGCCTGGTGCGCGAGGTGATCTTTAAGGGCGTCCACTTTGAAATGCACGTTGACGTCGAGGGCAAGGAATGGCTGATCCATTCGACCCAGGCCAGCCAGCCGGGCGAGCTGATCGGCATGAACATCGGCCCCGACGAGATCCACATCATGTCGCGCAAGGGGGTGTAAGGCCGATGCTGCGTTCCAAAGCCGCCCGCTGGGCCGCTGCGCCGTACCTGGTGTGGATGGCAATCTTTATCGTGGTGCCGCTGTTTATCGTCATCGGCTATGCGCTGACCAACGCGGACGGCGCGTTCACGCTGGAAAATATCGCCGCCATCGGCCGCTATTCCTCGGTGTTTGCCCGCAGTTTGCTGCTGGCGGCCGAAGCGACCCTCATCTGCCTGGTGCTGGCTTTCCCGGTCGGGTACTTCCTTTCGCGGCTGCGGGCCAACAAGCAGCACATCATGCTCATGCTGGTCATGCTGCCCATGTGGATGAATTTCCTGCTGCGCACCTATGCCTGGATGACGCTGCTGGAAAAAAACGGCCTGATCAACCGCCTGCTGGGCGTGTTCGGCATCGGCCCGCTGAACATGATCAACACCTCCGGCGCGGTCGTGCTGGGCATGGTGTATAACTATCTGCCCTATATGATCCTGCCGCTGTACACGGCCATGACCAAGCTCGACGATTCGAGCATCGAAGCGGCGCGGGACCTGGGCTGCAACACGCGGCGCATCCTGACCAGGGTGCTCATCCCGCTGTCCGGACCCGGCATCGCCACCGGCATCACGATGGTGTTTGTGCCGGCAGTGTCCACCTTTATCATCAGCCGTATGCTGGGCGGCGGTTCCAACCTGCTCATCGGCGATCTGATCGAGCTGCAGTTTTTGGGCAACTCCTATAACCTGAACCTCGGCTCGGCCATGAGCCTGGCGCTTATGGTGATCGTACTGCTGTGCATGAGCTTTACTTCCAGCTTTGACGAAGAAGAAATGGAGGGCGTAATGTAATGAAGACCCAACACAAACGCCTGCTCCAGCGCACCTATATCGTGCTGATCTTCGGCTTTATGTACCTGCCCATCGCCGTGCTGATCGCCTACAGCTTTAACGAAAGCAAAAGCCGCGCGGCGTTCACCGGTTTTACGCTGGACTGGTACAAAAGCCTTTTGCAAAACGAAATGATCCTTTCGGCGCTGGGCACCTCGCTGGTGCTGGCGCTGGTCTCCTCGGTGCTGGCCACTGTGCTGGGCACGCTGGCCACCATCGGTATCCAGTCGATGTCCCGCCGCACGCAGCTGCTGGTCAACAACATCAGCTATGTGCCGGTCGTCAACCCGGAGATCATCACCGGCGTTTCGCTCATGCTGCTGTTTGTGCTGTGGCAGCGCGCCGGCCTTGGCGGCGAGGGCGGCATTTTTGGCTGGTTCACGCTGCTCATTGCGCACATCACCTTCAATGTGCCGTATGTGATCTTTAATGTTTCGCCCAAGCTGCGCCAGCTCGACCCCAGCCTGTACAACGCGGCCCAGGACCTTGGATGCACGCCGCGCCAGGCGTTTTTCAAGGTCATCCTGCCGCAGCTCACGCCGGCGATCCTCTCGGCTTTTTTGATCTGCCTGACCTATTCCATCGACGATTTTATGATCTCGTATTTCAACTGCGGCACGATGCAGACGCTGCCCATCGCCATCTACAGCATGACCCGCAAAAAGGTCAGCCCGGAGATCAACGCGCTTTCGGCCATCATGTTCCTGGTCATCCTGGCCATCATCCTGATCTCCAATGCGCTGGACAGCCGCACCTACCGCAAAAACCAGGCCGCCATCCGCAAGGGGATGGCGCAGGCATAAAGGGGGGCGGCCGTATGAACAGGATAAAACAGGCGGCGGCTCTGCTGGCGGCGCTGGCCGCCGGCGCCTGGCTGGCGCTGCCGGCCGCGGCGGCCGGGCAGATCCAGGTTACCGAAGATATTTCGGTCTCGGCCGATTATGACTGGACCCGCTTTGCCGGGCAGAACGTGACCCTGAATGTCTATAACTGGGGCCTTTATATCTCGGACGGCTCCGATGACAGCGTGGATGTGCTCTCCGCCTTTGAGGAACTGACCGGCATCCGCGTCAACTATACGACCTTTGATTCCAACGAGAGCCTGTACGCCAAAATGAAATCCGGCGGCGCCAGCTACGATGTGATCTTTCCTTCGGAGTATATGGTCGGCCGTATGATCGCCGAGGATATGCTCGCCCCGCTGGACTATGCGAACATCCCCAACATGGCGGCCATCGGCGCCGAGTACCGCGGCTGGGATTACGACCCGGACAATACCTACAGCGTACCCTATACCTGGGGCACCACCGGCCTGATCTACAACAAGACGATGGTGGACGAGCCGCCCACGAGCTGGAGCGCTTTGTGGGACGTGCAGTACGCCAACAACGTGCTGATGTTCAACAATTCCCGCGATGCCTACGCCATTGCGGCCAAAAAGCTGGGGCTTTCGCTCAACCCGGCCAGCGTGGAGGAAGTTGACCGGGTCATGCAGGAGCTGCAGGACCAGAAAGCGGTCGTGCAGGCCTATGTCATGGACGAGATCTTTGACAAGATGGAGGGCGGGGAAGCCGCGCTTGCGCCCTACTATGCCGGCGATGCGCTGACCATGATCGCAGATAACCCGGACCTGGCCTTTGTCCACCCGCAGGAGGGCGTCAACTTCTTTGTGGACAGTATGTGCATCCCGGCGACCAGCCGCAACAAAGAAGCGGCCGAAATGTTCATCAACTATATGTGCGAAACCTCGGTCGCGTTTGCCAACTGCGAATACATCGGCTATTCCACGCCGATCAACGCCGTGTGGGAGCTGCTGGACGAGGAACTGAAGTACAGCCCCATCGCCTACCCGGGCGAAGATGTGATGGATAAGGCCGAAGTGTTCACCACGCTGCCGGACGAGATCAACGCGGAACTGGACGCCCGGTGGAGCGAAATGAAAAGCTATGACGAGAGCGGCGGCGGCTGGATGGTCGCGATATTCCTGGTCGGGGCTGTGCTGCTGTCCGGCTTTAACATCTGGCGCAAGCTGCGCAAGAAAATGCGCGACACATATTGAACGAATGGACCCGCCCGGACTTTGCGCCGCGGCGGGTCTGTGCTATAATTCAATGGAACCAGACGGAAAAGGAGATGCCGTATGCTGCCCACCGAATATACCGAAACATTCCAAGTCTACCGCCACGACGGCGATTGCTACGGCTTTGTGCAGCCGGCCACCGTGCTGCGCTACGCCCAGCAGATCGCCGGCGAGCACGCCATCGGCCTGGGGTTGGACGATGCGCTGTACGCCCGCACCCATACCGCCTATGTGCTGGTCAAGCAGGCGCTGCACTTTGACCGTGTGCCGCGCGTGGACGAACACCTGACGCTGATCACCCGGCCGGAGGCGCTCAAGCGGGCGGTCAACAAGCGCATCACCCAGGTGCTGGACGCCGAGGGCCGCCAGGCCGCGCTGGTGGACAGCCGCTGGGTGCTGATCGATACCGACAAGCGGATGATCCTGCGCAAGCACCCGGAGGAGTT
>CALWNS010000049.1 GCA_944382805.1 uncultured Gemmiger sp.
ATTGGTACCACGGGCGGTACGTTAATTCCACCCGCAGCCATACGGCGTTGAGCTGGGCGGGCGTCAGGTCCGGCTGCTGGTACGCGATGTGCTGGAACTCGTCCACCATGCAGCCGTACGGCAGGAATACAAAGCTGTCCTCGGTGTGGAACAGTTCGTATTTATCGGTGTCCTGGCCAAAGAACAGGTGGTGCCAGGGGGAGGTCAGGAACTCCATCGCCATCGAGTGGATCTCGGCGCTCTCCATGCCGGGGCACTGCAGTTCTTCGGGCAGGTCGGTGCGCGCGGCCAGGTACGCCTCGAACGCATGGCCGCATTCGTGCGTGAGCACATCCACGTCCCCCGCCGTCCCGTTCCAGTTGGCGAAGATAAAGGCCGCTTTATAATCCGGGATGACCTCTTCGTAACCGCCGCTCATCTTGCCGGGGCGGCTCATCACATCAAACAGCTCATTGTCCTGCATATAATCGATGAACTCCGCCGTCTGCGGGCTGAGTTCATGGTACATCCTGCGCGCGCTTGCCATCAGCTGCTGGTAGCTGCCGTGCGGCATCGGGCTCCCATCCGCAAAGCTCAGTTCGCTGTCCCAGAACATGGGCTGTTCCAGGCCGATGCGGCGCGCGCGCAGGGCCATGATATCCTGCAGCAGCGGGACGACCTGTTCCTGCACTTCTTTGCGGAAAGCAGCCACCTCCCGCGGGCCGTACCCGATGCGGTTCATGCGGATGTAGCTCAGTTCGCTGTAATCCCGGTAGCCCAGCGTGCGGGCCTGCGCGTTGCGGTTGGCCACCAGGCGGCTGTACAGCTCGTCAAATTCCTTCTGGTGCGCGTCAAAGTACGCGGCTTCCGCCTCGTAGGCCGCCCGGCGGACGCGCCGGTCCAGGCTCTGCTTATACAGCGTGAGCTGCGGGATGGTCAGCTGTTTGCCCTCCAGTTCGACCATCGCCCCGCCGTAGAGCTTTTGGTAGGCGCTGACCAGGGCGTTCTCCTCTTTTTGCAGGGGGATCAGCCGCTCGTCCGTTGAAAGCACGCGGTTTTTCAGCGTGGGCAGCACCATGGGGCCGAACGCATCCTGCAGGGCCTGCGCGTGCGGATTTTGCAGCAGCGCCTGCGCGATGCGCACCTCGGCGTTGGCCACGGCGGGGTCGTTCTCGTCAAACCAGGCCTGTTCCGCCGACCAGTATGGGTCGCGTGTATCCTGCGTATAATGGATGCTGGCCAGGTTTTTCGCCGTGCGATAGTGGGCAAAAAAAGCATTTTCCTCCCGGTACAGGTCGACCAGCGCCTGCGGCGCATCGGCAGCCAAGATCTGCCGCTCCAACCGCGCGCAGCCGTCCAATACCGCCTGCAGGTCAGGGCGTTGGTATTTCATTTCGGAAAATTTCATATGGCTCCCCCATTCGATCGTTTTGTACCAGCATACCACATTTGTGCGGGAAAGAAAAGGCACAGCTGGCCAAGCCCCGCGTTTTGTGCTACAATAAAGCCGTTAGTAAGTTCGTCCCAAGGAGGCCCCGCGATGCAAGCCAAAAGTTTCCTCTGCCTTACAGGCAGTCGACCTGCCGAATGGCGCCTGTTTTTGCTGGGCGGCCTGCTGGGGGCACTTGCCTTTTTGCTCGTGTTCGGCGTTTCGCCGTTGGACGTGACGAACGATGCCTTTTGCCGCGGCGGATACATCGAAAAGGGCATCCAGCAGCACTATGCAGGCTGGCTTTTGTACCGGCAAAGCCCGCTGCGCTTCCCCTTGTGCGTGACCGAATCCATCAACCGGCCCGATGGCTCCAGCGTTGCCTACACCGATTCCATCCCGCTGTTTGCCGCGTTTTTTCGCCTGTTGGAGCCTCTTTTGCCGCAAACTTTCCAGTATTTTGGCCTGTTCACACTGCTCTGCTTCTTTTTGCAGGGCGGGTTCGGCGCCATTCTGCTGCGGCTGTTTGCCAGCGGATGGGCTTTGCCGCTGTTGGGCGACCTGGTGTTCGTCTTCAGCCCCGTTTTGTGGGAGCGCGCGCTGCGGCACACCTCGCTGGCGGCGCAGTTCCTGATCCTGGGGGCACTGTATTATTATATCAAAGGGCGCCGGGAGCCGCGCGCCCCCTGTACGGGCCTGTTTATTCTGAATGTTCTCGCCATCACCATCCACCCCTATTTTGTGCCCATGACCTACGCCGTTACGCTGGCGCTGGTCATGGAGCGCTGCCGCCTTACACGCCGCCCGGTCGCAGCTTTCGGCTTTCTGGCGCTTGACCTGGCCGCCACGGCAGCGGCCGGGTGGGCGCTGGGGCTGTTTTTTGGCGCGGCCGGCGATGGCAGCGGCTCTTTGTACGGCTACTTTTCCATGAACCTGAACAGCCTGTGGAATCCGGCGGGGGTCAACGGGGTGAATTGGAGCCTGTTTTTACCGGCGCAGAACCAAGTTGCCGGCAACTACGACGCTTTTGCTTACCTGGGCCTGGGCGTGATTGCCGCCGGTCTTGCCTGCATGGTCGGGGTCTGCCTGCGCCGCCTTCATCCGCTGCGCCTTGCGCGGCGGCATCTGCCGCTGTGCATCATCTGCCTGCTGCTGACGCTGTTTGCTGTGAGCCATACGATCACCGCCAACGGGGCGACGCTCGCGGTGCTGCCCTTGCCGGCACCCCTGCTGCGGCTATGCTCGGTATTCCGTTCCGGCGGGCGTATGTTCTGGCCTGTTTACTACCTGCTCATGCTGCTGGCTTTTGTCGGCTTGTCCCGGCTGACGGGCCGGCGCGGCCTGCGCCTGGCACTGGCAGGGGCACTGGCCGCCGTGCAGCTGCTGGACCTTTCCCCCGGGTTATCCCAGCGGCACGCGGCGCTGCTGGCCGCACAGCAGCAGCCGGCGTTCCCCTCGGCGCTGACGAGCAACTTCTGGCAGCAGGCAGCCGGCCGCTATGCGCACATCGTCTCTATGGACAGCTTGCAGGACAATTCCCTCTGCCTGGCCCTGTACGCCGCCGACAACGGCATGACCACCAACGATCCCTTTGCCGCGCGCTATGAGGGGGAAACCCTGGCCGCCCGGCAGGCCGAGCTTTTGGATGAGCTGGGCGCGGGCGTACTGCGGGAGGACACACTGTACTTGTTTGCCTCCGAAGGCAACTTCTTGCAGGCGGTAGAGTCGGTCAAGGAGAGCGGCGCGTGGTGCGGGCGCATCGAGACAGCCGGATGCTGCTGGTATGTGATCGCGCCCGGCATGGCGCAGGCTGACCTGGACGAAGACTGTACCACTTACGATGAAAATTATCCGCTGCGCCTGGCTGATTATACCGATGCGTTGTGGAACCGCGGCGTACTGGACAGCGACCGCCGGATCGTCTGCTTTGTCGATTCGCCGTTCGCACGCGCCAAGCTGGAAAACGCCTGCGCACTGTGCGCGCAGGGGCAAACCTATGCGATCCTGGATGTGGACGACAGCGATCCCGGCTGGCTGATGGTAGCGCTGGATATCCAAGACGCCACCGTGCTGTGGGGCCAGGAACTGGAGACGATACCATGCGAGAACTGAACGTAAAAAGCCTGCTGCCGGTACGGCTGGATAAATACCTGGCGCAGCAATTCCCCGCCCTGGGGCCCGGCCGGCTGAACAAGGCGCTGCGCGAAAACAAGATCAAGCTCAACGGGAAAAAGCAGCCGCTTGCCACCCGCGTGCAGAACGGGGACGTTATACGCCTCTACCTGACGGACGAGCAGCTGGGGCTGGCCGCGGCGGACGGGCCGGCATTCCTGCGCGCGCGGTATCCGGCCGAGCTGATCTACGAGGATGCACAGCTGCTGATCGCCAACAAGCCGGCCGGCATCCCGGTAGAGGGCGATGTAGCCGATACGCTGCTGAACTGCGTTTACCGCCGCCTGCACGAGGAAAAGCGCCTGCCGCAAAACGGCTACCCCCACCTGTGCCACCGCCTGGATACCGGCACCAGCGGCCTTGTACTGCTGGCCAAGACCGAAGAGGCCGAACAGTTTTTGCTGCGTGCCATCCGGGAGCGGACGCTGCGAAAAACTTACCTTTGCGTGACCTTTGGCCGGCCGCAGCCGCCCGCTGCCACGCTGCGTGATTACCTGGTGAAGGACGCGGCCCGGGGCCGCGTACAGGTGCGGCACGCCCCCTGCCCCGGCGCGCGGGAGATCGTTACGGTCTATGAGACCTTGGCCGTCAGCGGCCGTTTGGCGCTGCTCCGGGCAGAACTGGTCACCGGGCGCACGCACCAGATCCGCGCCCACCTGGCCAGCATCGGCTGCCCCATACTGGGCGACAGCAAGTACGGCAACCACGCCGCCAACCGGGAACTGAAGTTCAAGTACCAGGCCCTGTGCGCCTGGGAACTGGCGTTCCCCCGGGCCGTTGCGGACGAGCGTTTTGCCTACCTGGCCGGCCGGATCTTCCGCGCGCCCAAACCGTGGTATTATGAACAGCTTTTGGAGGGCGTTTTGCGGTAATTGCCGGCTGGGCCGCCGCAAGCGGCCATTTGGTGATAACATCACGGAAGAAACCCGCCGCGGCGGGTATAATAAAGATACAAAAAACAAGGAGGGCTGCAAAATGGCTGCTATCAATATCGATAAGAACAATTTCCAAACCGAAGTGATGAACTCCGACAAACCTGTCCTGCTGGATTTTTGGGCGCCCTGGTGCGGTCCCTGCCGTATGGTGGGGCCGGTTGTGGAGGAGATCGCCCGCGAGCGCACGGATATCAAGGTGTGCAAGGTCAATGTAGACGAACAGCCGGAACTGGCCGGCCAGTTCGGCGTCATGAGCATCCCTACGCTGGTGGTCATAAAAGACGGCAAAATCGTCAACCAGTCGGTGGGGGCAAAGCCCAAAAACGCCATCCTGGCCATGCTGTAAGTTCGCTTGGCAAACCAATAGGCCCCAGCCGGCGGCAGGGGCCTATTGGTTTTATGTTTGCAGCGCCTCCAGCCTGTTTTTGTCCAGCAGCGTGACGGTGCCGCGGGACAGCCGGACCATCCCTTCGTCCTGGAAATAGCGCAGCAGCCGGGTAACGACCTCCCGGTGGGTGCCCAGGTGGTTGGCGATCGTCTCGTGGGTGATCCTTAATTCCCCGCTCTCCTCAATCGCGGATTCCTCCAGCAGGAAAGCGGCGATGCGCTTATCCATGCTTTTCCACAGGATCTGCTCGATAAGCCACATCACATCGGAAAAGCGGGTGGCCATCAACTCGTTGGTATAATTCGCCACCGGTGCGGAGCGCTCCATGATGCCTTTGTAGACTTCGGCGGGGATGACCCAAAGCGTCGTATCCTTCTCCGCCTCCACCGTCACTTCAAACTGGACCGAACGCATCATACAGGCGGCCGAAAACAGGCACATATCCCGGTCGAACAGGCGGTAGATCGTGATCTCCCGCCCTTCCGCCGAAAGGATATAGGCGCGCAGGCGGCCGGTTTTTACCAGCAGCAGGCCGGTACATTCCGTGCGGCCGCCGTGGACAACGGTCCCTTTTTTTACTGTCCGCTCCTTGGCCGCGCCAAGGAACGCCCTTTGTTCTTCCGGGGTCAGCTTGTTCCAAACGGGGAAATAACCGGCAATATCCACCGCACGCCCTCCTTTTGCTTTTTCTCCTACTGTAATGATAATAAGCGCGCCCGCCCAAGTCAATCCCGGACCGCATTTTTCCGGCGGCCCGTCCGCGAAAAATTTACCGGCATGTATTAACTTTTTGGGGCGCAGGGAGTATAATAAAATTAGGCGATCGGAAAGCCGGGCGCGCGGCAGGGTGATAACATCACGGAAGCGTGCCCCGGGTTCCTGTATAATGACACCACAATAAACAGGAGGTCTTTTTATGGCGAAGTTTTATATCTGCCGCCGCTGCGGCAACCTGGTCGGCGTGCTTCATGCTTCCGGCGTTCCCATGATGTGCTGCGGCCAGAAAATGGAAGAGCTGGTCCCGAACACCGTAGAGGCCAGCGGCGAAAAGCATCTTCCCATTGTCACGGTGGAGGGCGGCGCCATCCATGTCAACGTGGGCAGCGCGAACCACCCCATGGTGCCGGAACATTTTATCCAGTGGGTGTATGTGGAGACGGAACACGGTGGCCAGCGCAAGGTCCTTGCCCCCGGCGATGAACCCAGCGTAACTTTCAGCCTGGGGGACGATAAGGCTGTCGCCGTATACGCATACTGCAATCTCCACGGCCTTTGGATGACCAAAGTATAAGACCGCGGGCACGAAACCGGGCGATGCGGAACCGTTCCGCATCGCTTTTTTGTTACTGCTTCCCGAT
>CALWNS010000050.1 GCA_944382805.1 uncultured Gemmiger sp.
GTTCGAGCTTTCGGGCGGGCAGAAGCGCCGCGTGGCCATCGCCGGCGTCATGGCCATGGAACCGCGCATCCTGGTGCTGGACGAACCGGCCGCCGGCCTTGACCCGGAGGGGCGCGATACCATCCTGACCCAGATCAAAAACTACCACCGCCGCACCGGCGTGACGGTGGTGCTGGTCAGCCATTCGATGGAGGATATTGCCAAATACGCCGATAAGGTCCTGGTCATGCACCGCGCCGGCGTGGCCATGTACGATACGGTCGAACGCATTTTCGCCCGCGCGCCGGAACTGCTGGATCTGGGGCTTTCGGTGCCGCAGGTCACGCAGATCTTTTTACGGCTCAAACAGATGGGCCTGGACATCCAGACCGATGTGTATACCATGCCCTACGCGGTCAAAACGGTGCTCAAGGCCTGGAACGCCCGCCACCCGGACAAGGCCCTGCCGATCGAAAAGGGGGACAGCCATGCTTCGTGATATCACCATCGGCCAGCACTTCCCCGGCCATTCGGTGCTGCACCGCTGCGACCCGCGGCTCAAGCTTTTGGGCGTCATCGCCTATATCATCGTGCTGTTCGTGGCCTCCAACCCCTTGGGCATCGCGCTTTCGCTGGCCATGCTGGCGGTGCTGTACCGCGTGGCGCAGATCCCGCTCAAGCTGATCCTAAAGAGCTTAAAACCCATCGTGCCGCTGATCTTGTTCACCGGCGTGCTCAACCTGTTTTTCATTTCGGGCGAAGGCGAACCTCTGTGGCAGTTCTGGGTGCTGCGCATCTACAGCGAGGGCGTCAACTACGCCGTGCTCATGTCCACCCGCGTGGTGGCGCTCATTGCCGGCACCAGTCTGCTGACCTACACCACCAGCCCCATCGTGCTGACCGACGCCATCGAATCGCTGCTGCGCCCGCTGCAAAAGCTGCATTTCCCCGTGCATGAGCTGGCCATGATGATGACCATTGCGCTGCGCTTTATCCCCACGCTGATCGATGAGACCGAAAAGATCATGAACGCGCAGAAGGCCCGCGGCGCCAAGCTGGACAACGGCAAATTCACCGAGCGCATCCGCGCGCTGATCCCCATCCTGATCCCGCTGTTCATCTCGGCGTTCCGCCGCGCGGACGAGCTGGCCATGGCCATGGAATGCCGCTGCTACCACGGCGGCGAAGGCCGCACCCGCTTAAAGGTCCTGCGCTTCGGCAAGCTGGACGCGCTCTGCGCCCTGGCCCTGGCCGCCATGCTGGCGCTGATCCTGGCGACCAAACTTTTGTAAACGGAGAAAGCGGAACAGACCATGAACATACTGCTCTGGCTTGCCTACAAGGGCACGAATTACGCGGGGTTCCAGGTGCAGCCCAACGCGCCCACCGTCTGCGCCGCGCTGCAGGACGCCATGCAGGCGGCGCTGGGCTGCCGCCCCGACGTCAAGGGCTGTTCGCGCACCGATGCCGGCGTCCATGCGCGCCGTTTCGCGCTCAGCTTCCGCTATGATGGAAGGGTGCCGCTGCCGCGCCTGCCGCTGGCGCTCAACGCCCACCTGCCGCCCGATATCCGCGTGCTGGAAGCGCGCCCCGTGCCCGAAACCTTCCACGCGCGCTACGCCGCCCACGCCAAAACCTATGCCTACCGCATCCGCAGCGGCGCGGTCGATGATCCGTTCGACCGCGAATACACCTACCGCGTGGCCGCCCGGCTGGACCTTGCGGCCATGCAGGCGGCGGCGGCCGGCTTTGTGGGCACGCACGATTTCCGCGCGCTGTGCGCGGCGGGGTCCGGCGCGGCGGCCCACGGCGATACCGTGCGCACCGTCACTCGCTGCACGGTGGCGTGCAGCGGCGCGCTGTACACCATGACCGTCACGGCAAACGGGTATCTGTACAACATGGTGCGCATCATGGCCGGCACCGTGCTGCAGGCCGGGCGCGGCAAGCTGGCGCCGGCCGAAGTGCCGGCCATCCTGCAAAGCGGCGACCGCCGCCGCGCCGGCCCCACGCTGCCGGCCTGCGGGCTGTGCCTGATGGACGTGGAATACGAGTAAAAGGAGGCAGAGGTATGCGAGCCGAGGATAAGGAACGCCTGGCCCGCCGCCAGCGGATGCTGGCGCGGGAACGCGGCGAACCGCTGCCGCCGCAGGAACCCGCGCCCCGCCCGGAAAAAGCGGCCCGCCCCCGCCCGCAGCCCGGCGCGGGGGCGCCGGCCCCCGAAACGCAGGAGCCGGAAGCCCCCGCCGCGCCGCCCGCGGCGCGGCTGCGCCCGCTCAGCCCCATTCTGCGCCGCCGCAAGCGCCGGCGGCGCCTGGCCCTGGCGGCGGCCGCGCTGGCCGTTTTGCTGGCGCTGGCCTGGGTGACCGGCGCGTTGGCCGCGGCGGCGGCCATGGCAGGCGACGCCGTGGATTCCGCCATGCTCTACCTGAACCGCGGCGGCGGGTGGCCCGCCGCCACCGGCATCCCCGACCCGGCGCGGATCGAGGAACTGGCCGGCGGCTTTGTCGAGATGGACGCCGAGGACGTGGCCGTCTATTCGGCCTACGGCAGCTGCGTGCGCACCATCCAGCCGGGCTATGCGCGCCCGGCGCTGGCCGTGGGCAACACCCGCTTTGTGATGTATGACCGCGCGGGCAGCAGCCTGCGGGTCGAAAGCCGCACCCGCACGCTGCACACCCGCAGCTTTGAACAAAACATCCTGCTGTGCGCCGTTTCGGCCAACGGCACGGTGGCGGTCGTTACCGGGGCCGAGCGCTATGTGGCCGAACTGCAGCTGCTGGACCCCGCCGGCTACAAAACCGTTTACAGCTGGAAGATGACCCAGCAGGAGGGCACCCCCGTGGCGCTGGCTTTCGCGCCGAACAACCGCACCATCGCCGTGGGCACCGTCACCGCGCGGCAGGGCCGGCTGGCCTCCGCCGTCTACTTCAGCCGCCTGACGGGCAGCGAGGCGCCGCTGGCCTATACGGCCGACGCCGGCAGCATGGCGGTACACCTGCAATGGCTGGCCGGCGACCGCCTGCTGGCCGTGTTCGATACCTACGCCGCCCTGCTTGACCCCGAGACCGGCGGCGAGCTGGCGCGCTACGACTTTGCCGGGCGCGAACTGCTGGGCGTTTCGGCCGCGGGGCGCACGCTGGCGCTGCTGCTGCAGACCCACAACGGCAGCCGCCTGGCGCTGCTGGACCAAACGCTTGCCCCCCTGGCCGAGACCGATGCGGGCCAGGCCACCGGCCTGACCTGTACCGATACGGCGGTCTACCTGCTGGAAAACAACACCGTGACCTGCTGCGGGTTGGACGGCGCGCAGCGCTGGGTGCAGGAATACGACACCCGCCCGCAGCGGGTGCTGGACGCCGCCCAGACCCTGCTGTTCACCCCCGGCCGCGCCGAGGTGCTTTCGCCCCCGGAATGACCCTTAACTGTGATAAAGGAGAACTTATGCCCGCAACTTCTATTTTCCCGTATGTCTACGACGCTGTCTTCCTTGCGCTGCTGGTGGCGGCGGCGGTGCTGGGCCGCCGCCGCGGCTTCCTGGCTACGCTGGTGCTGCTGGTGGGCAGCCTGGCGGCCATTCTGGGCGCGGCCTGGGCGGCGCGTACCGCGGCCCCCGGCGCCTACGACGCCTTTTTTGCCGACCTTGTCAGCCAACAGGTGACGGCCGCCCTGGCCGAAGTCGGCGGCGACGCCGCCGCGCTTTTGCAGGGGGCGGATTTCCTGCCCGAAACGCTGCGCGCGACCCTGCTGGAAACCCTGAACGAGATGGGCGAAAGCGCCGGGCCGCAGGCCGCGCAGGCCCTGGCCCCGGTGGTGCTGCCGCTTTTGCAGGGGCTGCTGTTCCTGGTGTTTTACCTTGTCGCGCGCGCCCTGGTGCGGCTGCTGGCCTCCCTGCTGCGGCACCTGAACGCCGTGCCGCTGGTCGGCTCGCTCAACAAGGTGCTGGGGCTGCTGCTGGGCGTGGCCCTGGGCGCGGTCAACGGCTGGGTCTTTTCGCTTGTGCTGTGGCTGGCCGGCGGCATGGCGGCCGGGCGCGTGCCCGCGCTTGGCTCCGCCGTGCTGGAAGCAAGCTTTTTCTACCGCTTTTTCTCCGCCATGAACCCGTTCCTGGTTCTGGGCTGAAAAACCGCGCGTGTAAACAATATCTGAACATTCCGCCCCCGCCCTTGCAAAAGCAGCGGCGGGGGTGGATAATAAGTTTGGGCCGCGCCATCTGTCGGCGCGGCCTGCTTATCAGGAAGAGGTGACATATCTATGCTTTGTTCCCGCTGCAAAAAACGCACCGCAGTGGTCTTTATACAACGAATGGAAGGCGGCAAGCCCATACAGGAGGGCTACTGCCTGACCTGCGCCCGGGAGCTGCACATCAAACCGGTCGAGGATCTGATGCAGCGCTTTGGCATGAGCGACCAGGATCTGGAAAACATGGAGGAGCGCATGGCCGGCTTTTTAGAGGAGGCCGGCCAGGCCGGCGCCATGATGCCGGCCGACGCCGAGGAGGAGGAATTCGTGCCCGGCGGCAGCCCGGCGTTCCCCTTTGGCTTCGGCGCCCGCGCCGAGGACAAGGACGCCCCCGACAAGAAAAAGAACGGCCAGAAGGAGAAGCGCCCCCGCCGCAAGTTCCTGGATACCTACTGCGAAAACCTGACCCAAAAAGCGCGGGACGGCCGCATCGACCGCATCATCGGCCGCGACCGCGAGATCTACCGCACGCTGCAGATCCTTTGCCGCCGGCAGAAAAACAACCCCTGCCTGATCGGCGAAGCCGGCGTGGGCAAGACCGCCATTGCCGAGGGCATCGCCCAGCGCATCGCCGCGGGCACGGTGCCGGCCCGCCTGCAGGACAAGGAAATCTACCTGCTGGACCTGACCGCCCTGGTGGCGGGCACCCAGTTCCGCGGCCAGTTCGAGCAGCGGGTCAAGGGCCTGCTGCAGGAGATCAAGGCAGCCGGCAACGTGATTTTGTTCATCGACGAGATCCACAACCTGGTCGGCGCCGGCGATTCCGACGGCGCCATGAACGCCGCCAACATTATGAAACCCGCGCTCTCCCGCGGGCAGGTGCAGGTCATCGGCGCCACCACCTTTAACGAATACCGCAAGTATATCGAAAAGGATTCCGCGCTGGAGCGCCGCTTCCAGCCCGTCAAGGTGGAGGAGCCCTCCCTGAACGAAAGCATCGAGGTGCTGCGCGGCGTCAAGGTCTATTACGAAAAGCACCACTGCGTGCGCGTGCCGGATACCATCGTGGCCACCGCCGTACAGCTGGCCGAGCGCTATATCACCGACCGCTACCTGCCGGACAAGGCCATCGACCTTTTGGATGAATCCTGCGCCAGCTGCAACCTGCGCCACCCGGAGATCACCGAGTTTTTCCGCCTGCAGCGGCACATTGCCGACCTGGAGGAGCAGGAGCGCACGCTGGAAAATCCGGAGGGCGAAGCGGCCGACCAGGCCATCGACTACGAACAGCTGGCCAAGGTCAAGACCGAGCTGGCGCGCGAGCGCGAAAAGCTGCCCGCCCTGGAACTGAAAGTGGCCGACATCGAAGTCACGCTGGACGATGTGGCCCAGGTGGTGGAACTGTGGACCGGCATCCCGGCGGTCAAGATCAAGGAGAGCGAGTACGGCCGCCTGCAGGGCCTGGAACAGGCGCTCAAGTCGCACATCATCGGCCAGGACGAAGCCGTACACAGCGTGGCCATGGCGGTCAAGCGCGCCCGGGCCGACCTTTCCGGCCGCCACCGCCCGGCCAGCTTCATCTTTGTCGGCCCCACCGGCGTGGGCAAAACCGAACTGGTCAAGCAGCTGGCCGGCCAGCTGTTCGATACGGTGGACCCGCTGATCTCCATCGATATGAGCGAATATATGGAAAAGTACGCGGTGTCCCGCCTGATCGGCTCGCCGCCGGGCTACGTCGGCTACGATGAGGCCGGCCAGCTGACCGAAAAGGTCCGCCGCCACCCCTACAGCGTGGTGCTGTTTGACGAGATCGAAAAGGCCCACCCCGATGTGATGAACATCCTGCTGCAGATCCTGGACGAAGGCAAGATCAACGACGCCCAGGGCCGCACGGTCGATTTTTCCAACACGGTCATCTGCATGACCTCCAACGCCGGCTCCACCGACCATTCCGGCATCACCGGCTTTAACCGCACGGCGGAGCAGGTCACCCGCGACAAGAGCATGAAAGCCCTGCAGGAGTTCCTGCGCCCGGAATTTTTGGGCCGCGTGGACGAGGTCATCACCTTCCGCCCGCTGGAACAGGACGACCTGGAAAAGATCGCCGCCCTGATGCTGGACGAATACCGCCCCGGCCTGCAGGCCCGCGGCCTGCAGCTGCAGGTGGAGCCGGGCGCGCTGGCGGCCATCGTCAACGCCACCTCCACCCGTTTCGGCGCGCGCGAACTGCGGCGCACCATCCGCAAAACGCTGGAGGACCCCGTGGCCGAAGCGCTGATCGCCGGCCGCCTGCGCAGCGGCCAGACCGTAACGCTGCGGGCGGACGAAAACGGCAGGCCGAGCCTGGCCCTGCCTGCGTGAACATCGGGGGTTCTGCCATGAAACACAAGACCCTGTGCGCCGCGGCCCTGGCGGCCGCCCTGCTGTGCACGGCCTGCGCGCCGCGCCCGGCGGCGCGCGAACCGCAGATCGAACTGCTGGCCACCCCGGCCCCGCAGCCCACGCCCACGCCCAACCAGGGCATGGGCGGCTGGGACTTTGCGCCGCAGCGCACGGCCGACCAGCAAAAGTACGGCAGCGCCGGCCTGCTGGCCTGGCCCTGCGTGCTGTACAGCGTCTACCTGGACGAGGCGGGCGGCGGCGCGGCCTGGACCGACGAGGAGATCGAGCGCAGCCAGCAGAACCTGGCGCTGGCGGTCGATTGGATCGGCGCGCAGGCGGCCGCCTACGGCGCGTCCCCGCGGCTGTACTGCGGCACCGACGATCTTTTGGAGCGCATAGAGTACGAGGGGACTTTTGTGGGCGGCGAAAGCGCCGACGAAGGCCAGCGTTTTTACAGCGAGATCGATGCGCTGTGCGCCCGGCTGGACACCGACCAGCTGGCCGAGACCTACGGCACCACCAACGTGGGCTTTTTGATCTTTTTGCCGGTGGACGGCTGCTCGTTCACCATGGTCCATTACCTGGAGGACGGCAGCAGCTATTACTACGAATACTCCTGCCTGTATAAAGAAAACACCTATTTCCCTGCCGGCACGTTCGAAATGCCGGCCGTCTATGCGCACGAGATCCTGCACCTGTTCGGCGCGCCCGACCTGTACGAGGGCAGCAACGACCTGTACGTCACGCCGGAACTGATCGAGTATGTGGCCCAAAACTGGCCCGACGCCATCATGCAGGACACCTATAACGCCGACGGCGTGCCGGAATACGACGCCATCTCCAAAACCATCTGCCCGCTTACGGCTTACCGCCTGGGGCTGTGCGCCGACTTCCCCGGCATCGAGCAGTTCCCGCTGGCGGCGCAGGACCCGGCGGGCACCTACCGCCTGGACCCCGGCACCGATACGGACGACCTCCCCGCACAGGACGAAGGGGTGGCCGCGGCGCCGGCCGCCTGACCCCCGCCCGACTGCCCGGAAAGGAGCACAAATGCCAACCGCACGACCGGCGCCCCAACTGCATATCGGCGGCATCGTGTGCGGCGGCGCCTCCGAATGGCGCACCGGCGAGCGTATGCCGGAACACGGCTGCGAACATTGGCAGCTCGTGTTTGTGTTGGACGGCGTGGTGGACGAATTTACCGACGGCAGCCCGCGCCGCCTGCGCGCCGGGCGCCTGCTGTTCCACCAGCCGGACGAAGCCTGCGCCATGCAGGCGGTGGGCGAGGTCCCGCCCGAGGTGCTGCGCATCGAATTTGAAGCGGCCGGCAGCCTGCTGGATATCTTCCGCGGCCGCGCCGCCTGGGCCGATGCGCTGGAAAGGCATACGCTGCGCCGCCTGGCCGCCTGCGTGCGGGAGGGCTGGCAGGTCAGCGGCGAGGACGGCGTGCGCCTGCCGCAGCCGGTGCGCCGCGCCGACCCGCCGCTGGGGGCCGAGCGCCTGCAGCAGCTCTACCTGGAACAGGCGCTGTGGCTGCTGGCCCGGCGGCTGCACGGCGGCGGGCGCAAGCTTTCGCCCCGCGCGCGGGCCGAACAGAACCAGGGCGCGCTGGTGGACGCCGCGCGGCTGTATATGGCCGAACACCTGGAGCAAAGCGTGACGCTGGCCGAGGTCTGCCGCGCGGCGGGCTGCGGCCGCGGCGTGCTGCAGCAGGCGTTCCAGGCGCGCACCGGCCATTCGATGCGCGAATACTTCAGCCGCATGAAGGTCGAGCGCGCCGCCGTGCTGCTGGCCCAGGGCTATACGCCCGGCGAGGTGGCCAAACAGCTGGGCTATTCCTCCCAGGCGTATTTTTCGCAAAATTTCCGCACGCTGACCGGCCGGACGCCCACGGCCTACCGCCGCGACCCAAAACCTTTGTCTTTGTGCAACAAATGAGCATCCCGCCCGGCGAAACGTCTATGGCGGCGCTGCGGCACAGATGCTACAATAAAGACGTACCCAGGCGAAAAGCCTGGTTCGGCCTAAAAAACGGATAGAAAAGGAGCGTTCATTATGTCCATCCTGGTCAGCGGCGGCGCCGGCTACATCGGCAGCCATACCTGCGTAGAACTTCTGCAAGCCGGCTACGACATCGTGGTGGCGGACAACTTCTACAATTCCTGCCCGGAAGCTCTCGCCCGCGTCAAAACCATCACCGGCAAGGACTTCCGCTTTGTGCAGGCGGATATGACCGACCGCGCCGCGGTCGAAGCGATCTTTGCCGCCAACCCGGACATCGACTGCGTCATCCAGTTCGCCGCCTACAAGGCGGTGGGGGAGAGCGTCTCCAAACCGATCGAATACTATACCAACAACCTCAACTGCACGCTGACCATCCTGGACGTTATGCGCCGCCACGGCTGCCATGACCTGATCTTCTCCTCCTCGGCCACCGTGTACGGCGACCCGGCCAGCGTGCCCATCCGCGAGGATTTCCCCACCGGCGCTACCACCAACCCCTACGGCACCACCAAGGCTTTTACCGAGCGCATCCTGGCCGATTGCTGCAAGGCGGACCCGGAACTGAACGTGGCGCTGCTGCGCTACTTTAACCCCATCGGCGCGCACCCGTCCGGCCTGATCGGCGAAGACCCCAACGGCATCCCCAACAACCTGGTACCCTATATCGCCAAGGTCGCCGTGGGCAAGCTGGAAAAAGTCCACGTCTACGGCAACGACTACCCCACGCCGGACGGCACCGGCGTGCGCGACTACATCCATGTGGTGGACCTGGCGCGCGGCCATGTGGCGGCCATCCGCAAGCTGGCGCGCAAGCCCGGCCTGTTCATCTGCAACCTGGGCACCGGCCACGGCTACAGCGTGCTGGACGTGATCCATGCGTTCAGCAAGGCGTGCGGCCGCGAGCTGCCCTATGTCATCGACCCGCGCCGCCCCGGCGATATCGCTGAATGCTGGTGCGACCCCGCCAAGGCCAAAAACGAACTGGGCTGGCAGGCCGAATACGGCATCGAGGATATGTGCCGCGACAGCTGGAACTGGCAAAGCAAAAACCCGGACGGCTACAAGACCGCCCGGGCGTGACAGCGCTCTATCCTACAAAAAAGGGCGGCCCGCGGGGCCGCCCTTTTTGCTTTGCGGGTCATACATAGATCTCGTTGTTGCGCGGCGGCAGGCGCTTGGGCGCGGCGTGGGGCGCGGCGCTGTCCCGCCAGGCCAGGGGGGACAGCCCCTCCTCGCGCCGGAACACGCGGCACAGGTAGTTCGCGCCGGAAAAACCGCACAGGTTGGCGATGGTGTCCAGGTTGTACTCCCGCTCCATCAGCAGCAGCTTGGCGGCCTCCAGCCGCGTGCGGGTCAGGTACTTGCCCGGCGGCACCCCCATCTCGGCCGAAAACACCCGCACCAGATGGCATTTGCTCACGCCCAGCGCTTCGGCCAGGTCCTCCACGCCGTACAGCGCCATGTAGTTGTTGCGGATGGTCAGCACCGCTTCGGCCACCAGCGGCGAAAGCCGCTGCGCCGGTTCGTCCGCATGGGCCAGCGCGCACAGCAGGGCATAGGGCGCCGCGGCGCGGGCCGGGTCGGGCGCGCCGGCGTCGGTGGGCGGCGCCTGGCACAGCCGGGCCAGCTGCTCGGCCGCCGTGGGGCAGGCGGCGCTGTCCACAAAGCAGGGGGCCGGCAGCCCGCGCAAAAATTCCTGCACGGCCAGCCCGTCCAGCCGCAGGCACAGCAGGTGGCAGGGGGCGGACGGGCGCAGCACGAACGCCCCGCCCCCCAGCAAAATATCGCCCGATGTGCCGCTGCCGGCCGGCTTGCCCTGCGCTTCCAGCAAGCAGCGCCCGCTGGAAAGCACGCCGACCCACAGCCCGCCGCCGGCCAGTTCCAGCGGATCCTCGCCCTGTAATTCGCGCGTTTCGCACACCGCGCAGCAGCGCTGATGATCAAAAATCAATTTTAGACCCCCTGCATCAATAAAATGCTATTCCATTTCCCATTCTAAGCTGGTATTATAGATTTGTCAAGAAAAACAGGCGCCGCACGGCGTCAATAAAACACCATTCGGAGGGATTTACCATGGCAAGTATCAGCTGCCGCCACATCTACAAGATCTATCCCGGCAATGTCACCGCTGTTAAGGACTTCAACCTGGAGATCGCGGACAAAGAGTTCATCGTCTTCGTTGGCCCGTCCGGCTGCGGCAAGTCCACCACCCTGCGTATGATCGCCGGCCTGGAGGAGATCTCCAAGGGCGAAATGTACATCGGCGAGCGCCTGATCAACGATGTCCCGCCCAAAGATCGTGATATCGCCATGGTGTTCCAGAACTACGCCCTGTACCCGCACATGACCGTGTACAAGAACATGGCGTTCGGCCTGGAGCTGCGCAAGATGCCCAAGGACGAGATCGACAAGCGCGTGCGCGAAGCTGCCAAGATCCTGGAGATCGAGCACCTGCTCGACCGTAAGCCCAAGGCTCTGTCCGGTGGTCAGCGCCAGCGTGTTGCGCTGGGCCGCGCCATGGTCCGTAACCCGGCCGTCTTCCTGCTGGACGAACCCCTGTCCAACCTGGACGCCAAGCTCCGTACCAGTATGCGTACCGAGATCATCAAGCTGCACAAGCGCCTGGCCACCACCTTCATCTACGTTACCCATGACCAGACCGAGGCCATGACCATGGGCGACCGCATCGTCGTTATGAAGGACGGCGTCATCCAGC
>CALWNS010000051.1 GCA_944382805.1 uncultured Gemmiger sp.
CCGTTGACAGAAGTAAACAAGATTGTTAAAATTCAATCGAATAGAAAAGCGCGCTGCGCATGGAGCCAGGTCAAGAATATGAAGAAAAAGAACATCATTTTTATCTGCACCGACCAGCACCGCAAGGATACCCTGGCGGCCTACTGCCCGGATACGCTGTGCCGCACGCCCAACCTGGACGCGCTGGCGGGCGAGAGCCTGGTGTTTGACAACGCCTACACCACCTGCCCGGTGTGTACGCCGGCGCGCAGCTCGATGCAGACGGGGCTGTACCCCTCCAAGACCGGCATGGAGACCAACTCCTACCAGAGCGGGTGCTGCACGCACGAGCTGAGCGATATGCCCTACCTGCTCAGCCGCCGGCTGCAGGCGGCGGGCTACCGCTGCGGCTACACCGGCAAGTGGCACCTGGGCGTGGGGCGCGACAAGACCGCCACCGAGGAGGGCCGCAACCTGCTGAAACTGCTGGACAAGGGCTTTTTGGACGTGGCCCCCTATGTGGGCGGCGGCTGCGTGCCGACCGAGGTCGGCTACGAGGGCGACGACTTCCCCGGCCACGGGGCCGGCGGCTGGGGGTTCCCGCAGTACCGCGACTACCTGAAAAACAACGGCCTGGAGCTGAAGATCGAGGGCGTGACCGGCGGCAAGCTGCCGGGCGACCATTCGACGCTGGGCGAGGTGACCTCCCCCATCGAGACGACGGTCGAGTATTACCTGGTCGAGCGCGCCAAGGCCATTGTGGACGAGCTGGCGGCGGGCGAACAGCCGTTCTACTTCCAGCTGAACTTCTGGGGCCCGCACGAGCCGTACTATGCGCCCACGCAGTACCTGGATCTGTACCGGGGCATGACCATCCCCCAGAACCCCACCTTTGCCGAGGACTACGCCGCCGCGCCGCGCTGCTATGACCTGATCCGCCGGCCGGAAGCCGGGTGGGATTTCTTCCAGGAGACGCTGCGCTACTACTACGCCTGCACCACCCACATCGACGCGCAGATCGGCCGGTTCATCGCCTACCTGAAAGAAAAGGGCCTGTACGACGATACGGTGCTGATCTTCTCGGCCGACCACGGCGACAACCAGGGCTGCCACGGCGGGCTGGAGAACAAGTCCTACAGTATGTACGACGACACCACCTGCATCCCGCTGTTCCTGAAGCCGGCGCGCCGCGGCTACGCGGGCGCGCGCACGGCGGCGCTGGTGGGCACCTGCGATCTGTACGCCACCATCCTGCAGGAGGCGGGCTATGTGCCGCAGGACGAATACGGCTACGGCGACGGCCGCCCGCTGGGCGGTTTTGTGGACGACCCCGCCCAGGCGTGGAGCGACGAGATCGTGTGCGAGGGCATGGGCGCGGCATCGGTGGTGGTGACGCAGCGGATGTTCCGCAAGGGGCGCTACAAGTATGTGTTCAACGGCGCCGACCGCGACCAGCTGTTCGACATGGAGGCCGACCCGCTGGAACAGCACGACCTGGCCGCCGACCCGGCCGCCGCGCCGCTGCTGCACACGATGCGCAACGGCCTGGCCGACTGGATGCGGGCGCACAACGACCCCATCCGCGATATGTACTGCAAGCTCAACCGCCTGAAAGAGTGGGAGGACCGCTACGCCGCCATGGGGATGCGCAGCGCGCATTCGGCCGAACTGCTGCACCAACTGGGGTAAAAAGGAGGCGCCGGCCATGGAGCGGGACAATATTTTGCTGATCACGACCGACCAGCAGCGGTTCGATACCATCCAGGCGCTGGGCAACGGCAGCATTTTTACCCCGCACCTGAACTACCTGTATACCCAGGGCACGGCCTACACCCGCTGTTATGCCGACTGCCCGATCTGCGTGCCCTCCCGCACGACGCTGATGACCGGGCAGCACGGGTATGACAGCGGCGTTATCAGCAACGCCACCCACGAGCAGGTCATGCGGCAGGCCACGGCCGAGCGCCGCACGCTGCCCGCCCTGCTGACCGACGCCGGCTACCAGACCAAAGCGGTGGGCAAGATGCACTTTGACCCCGCGCGCGCCTGCTATGGGTTCGAGAGCACGCTGCTGCCGCTGGACTACCTGCGCGAGTGCGAGCGCCGCGGCCTGCGGCCCAAAGTACACGGCGCGATGGAGTGCGAACCGGCGCCGGCGCTTTCCACCGTGGAGACCAAGGACAGCATTACGACCTGGACGGTGGACCGGTCGATCGACTTTTTGGACACGCGCGACCCGCTGCGGCCGTTTTTCCTGTGGACCAGCTTTACCAAGCCGCACCCGCCGTTCGACCCCTGCCGGGATTTCTGGGACCTGTACGCGGGCGTGCCCATGCCGGAACCGGTGTACGGCGACTGGTCGCGGGAGCTGGAGCGCGCGCCGCAGGGGTTTTTGGCCGGCAGCTACGAGAACACCGACCTGCACCTGTACGGCCCGGCGCAGCTGGCGGCCGTGCGCCGCGCGTACTACGCCATGATCACCCAGGTGGACTACGCGCTGGGGCGGCTGTTCGCCTGCCTGCGCGAAAGCGGGCTGGACGGCAATACCTGGGTGATTTTTACCTCCGACCACGGCGAGATGCTGGGCGACCACCATATGTCGCAGAAGAACCTGTTCTTTGAAGGTTCGGCCCATGTGCCCTGCCTGATCCTGCCGCCCAAGGGGCGCGGGCTGCCGGTGAACCGCCGGGTGGATACGCTGGCCCAGCTGACCGATGTGTTCGCCACCGTCCTGGCCATTGCCGGGGCGCCGGCCCCGCCGCAGGCGCAGGGCGTGGACCTGCGCGCGGACTACCCGGAGCGGACGTTCTACGGCAACAGCCTGGACGTGAATTTCTGCGTCATGCGCGACGGCTTTAAGCTGGTGTACAGCGCCTGCGGCGACCACACGCTGCTGTTCGATATGGACAATGACCCCATGGAGCGCCGCGACCTGGCCGCGCTGCCGGCCTATGCCGAGCGGCGGCAGGAACTGTTTGCCGAGCTGCTGGCCCACACCGCCCGCACCCGGCCCCAGGCGCTGGAAAACGGGTACTTCCGCACCCGGCCCGCCCCGCGCCGGCCCGGCGACGTGCAGACCCGCTGGCTGGGCTTCCACTGGCAGGACAGCAGCGTGGATACGTTCCACTAGGCGCGACACCCAAGCGATACGCCCCGGCCCCCGCACTGGCTGAGACCAGGGCAGGCTGTCGAAAAAGTTAAAATCCGTCGCCGTCGGCGGACACGCGCCGACGACGGCGACACCGACAGGGAAATTTTGCGGCAAATTGTGTGCGAGGAGCAAAGCTCCGAGTGCGCGGTTTGCCGCAAAATTTTGTCGAAGGGGA
>CALWNS010000052.1 GCA_944382805.1 uncultured Gemmiger sp.
CCGACCTGTACGGCAGCGGCAGCGAAAAGAGCCAGGTGTATGTGTATAAGATCGACGAGAACGAGCGCACCTTTGCGCTGGACTTCTCGTTCGACGTGCCGTATTCCTCCATTGTGTCCAACGGCACGACCTACGGCGATAACGGCCACTGGGTGGTGAACAGCGGCATTTCGATGGTGTTTGGCGAATACGACGCCGCCGGCACGCTGATCCGCGAATACGCCTACGAATGCACGATGCAGAACTACCGCACCTTCAAATACGATTACCGGGGCTTCTGGTTCCTGTAAGGCAAACGCTCCGCCGGCGCAAAACCGGCGGGGCGCTGCTTGTTGTTTGTCATTTATTGGAAACCGCCGGTAAACAGCTTGTGCAGGCTGCGCGGGGTGACTTTTTCCGGCGGCAGGCCCGCGCGCAGGGCCAGGCCGCGCAGCGCGGCGGACACATCGGTCTGGATGCTGCCGCGCCCCGTGCGGCTGGCAAAGACCGGCCCGCTCTGCACGCCGCGCGCCCGCGCATAGCGCAGCAGCGACCATTGCAGCCTGAGCGGCAGGTCGCGGGCGGCCGCGCCGGGCGCCCCCAGCCGGCCGGCGGCGACGGCCTCCACCGTCAGGGCGGGCAGCTGGCGCAGCAGCAGGCCCTGTTCGGCAAACAGGCGGATCAGCAGCGGCAGGCGCGCGTCCGGCTGGGCTTCGGCCTCGGCCAGCAGGCGCGCATATTCCGCCGCCGTCAGCACCGGCAGGGTGCGGGGCGGCGGGGCGGGCAGGGCCTGGCGCAGGTCCGGGCGGCCGCAGAACGCCAGGTAGGCGTTGGCCGTCATCAGGCGGGCGGATACCGAACGGACGGAATAGCCCGCCGCCTCCATCCCGGCGCGCCACTGTTCCAGCAGCGGGGCTTCCAGCGGGCGGCCGGCGGCAAATTTGCACAGCAGTTCCAAATCGCCCCGGTAGCGCCGCAGGGTGGTTTCGGACAGGCCGGCTTGCCGCCGCGCCGCCAAAAAGCGCTCGATCGCGGCGGGGTCCAGGCAGGGGGCGCAGGCAGGCGTTGACATAAGCAGCTCCTTCCGGCTGTGCCTGCGGCGGGACGAAATCATTATTTTGTCCCGCCGCGGGCGCCGCCCGCCGCCTGCCTGCCCTGCCCGCCCGCCGCGCGGCGCCCCAAAAGAGAATGCAAGGCATACCCCCGGCGCGGCCGGAATGAGCCGACTGCGCCGGGGGTTGTATTTGGTTCGCCTTTGCGCTACAATACAGTCAAACACATGGCGTGCCTGTTATGGTTTTTACGGCCCCCGCGGGACAAAATAATGATTTTGTCCCGCGGGGGCTACGGCTGCACCAGGCCCAGGCGCTCGATCTGCCGGGCGTGCTCCGCGCCGCTGGTGCAAAGGTAGATGCGGGTCGTTTCAATGCTGGCGTGGCCCAGCACATCGGCCAGGCGCACCACGTCGCGGCAGGCCGCATAGAACGAAAAGGCGAACAGGTGGCGCAGGTTATGCGGGAACACCTTGCCCGGGCGCACCTGCGCCGCCGGGCACAGGCTTTTCATTTCGGCCCAGATGCGCTTGCGCGAAAGCGGCGCGCCGCTGCGGCTGCGGAACACCGGCCCGGCGGCAATGCCCCGGCCGGCGGCATAGCGCAGCAGCTTGCGGCACCGGCTGCGCGGCAAAAAGATGGTGCGCACCTTGCCTTTCAGCGCCACGTCGGCCCGGCCGCGGCGCGCGGCCTCCACCGTGACAAACGCCAGCTCGCTGGCGCGCAGGCCGGCCGCGCACAGCGTTTCCAGCGCCAGCGCCAGGCGCGGGCGGCACGCCGCGGCCGCGCACAGGCGGCGGTATTCGGCCCGGGTCAGTTCGCGGGCCGGGTCGCGGAAGGCGCGCCGCTGTACGCGCAGCAGCGCCTGGCAGCAGTCCCCGCGGCCCAAAAAGCGCAGCAGCCGGTTGAGCGCCGCCAGCTTGGCGTTCACCGTGGCCGGGCGCAGCCCGCTTTGCTGCAGGCGGCGCTTCCAGGCGCGGGCGGCCGCGCCGTCCAGTGCGGCCGCGCCCAGCCAGGCGGCAAACGCCGCCTGGCGGCGGGAAGCCTGCACCGTGCCGGCCGCGCAGCCCTGCGCGCACAGCTGCGCGGCAAACTCCTCGATCGTGCGGCGGGGGATGGTCGCCGTTTCCATAAAAATACCTCCCTTGCTTTGTGCAAAGTGCAAAGTGTGACCCGCCGCCCCCGCGCAAAAAAATGACCCCGCCGCGCATAACGCACGGCGGGGTCTTGCTTTGCTCCGCAGATTATTCCGGCTGGATGGCACCGGTGGGGCAAACGCCTTCGCAGGCACCGCAATCGACGCAGGCAGAAGCGTCCACGACAGCCTTGTCGGCCATGCTGATGGCGCCGACCGGGCAGGTGTCAACGCAAGCGCCGCAAGCAACGCACTCGCTGGAAACGGTATGAGCCATGGTGAAACTCCTTATCTCCGTGCGGTTTGAATTGACCCCGCCGCCGCTCTGCACGGTAAACGCCGGTTGGTACGCGGCGCCGGCCCAAGGCGGTCCCGGGGCGGCCCCACGTTTTTATTATTGTAGCACCCGGCCCGCCGGTTATGCAAGCCTAACTTGTTGCGAATTTGTGCTTTCTGCCCACAAAATGCGGGCGGCGGCCGGCCGCGCTCATGCAACTTTTTTGCGTTTCGCCGCGCAGCGCCATTTTTCCGCCCGCCGCCAGGGCGCACAGCTCCCCTGCGCCCTTGCGGCCGCGGGGAAACCATGGTATAATAAGCTCAATGCGAAGCGCACAAAAGTTTTGCCCGAGCTATGCGTTCTTCTGTACGTTTTGGACGCTTTGGGCGTATTGGCGCGGGGTGGCCCCGTACTCGCTGCGGAACGCGCGGTAGAAGTTGGCGTAGTCGCCAAAGCCGCAGTAGCCGCAGGCTTCGCTGGGGGCCACGCCGCCGGCCAGCAGCTGTTTGGCGATCAGCAGCCGCTTTTGCAGAATATAGCGGTGTACGGTGGTGCCCACCTGGGCGTCGAACTTGCGCAGCAGGTGGTATTTGCTGATAAAGAACTTTTCGGCCAGCAGGTCGAGCGTAAGCGGCTCGTTGTAGTGTTCGTTGATGTAGCTGACCACCGCGTCCACCACCTGGTCGGTGGAGCAGTCGGCGTTGAACTGCCCGCGGCGGTCGGCCGCGGCGCGGTTCAGTTCCACCAGCAGCTCCACCAGGCAGCCGGCGGCCAGCAGGTCGTTGCCGTATTCGTTTTGCAGGTGCAGCTCGCTCAGGCGTTCCAGCCGGCGGCGCATTTCGGCGCTGGCCGCGCCGGGCAGCCGCAGCAGGTTGGTGTGGCCGGGCACGGTGGTGTCAAAGCAGCGGGTCAGGCTGGTGCGCGGGCTGGACAGGCTTTCCAGGTAGGCGCGCGCCACCCACAGCACGATGCGCTCATACGGTTCGGCGTCGGTCATGATGCGCGCCTGGTGCAGCTCCAGCGGGCTGACCAGCATCAGGTCGCCGGGGCGCATTTTGTACAGGTGGTTTTCCACCGTATAGCTCACCTGGCCGCGCAGCAGCAGGTAGATCTCGTAAAAGTCATGGTGGTGCAGCGCCACCTCGTTCAGGTAGGTGCTGCGGTAGCGGTAGACCTCGAAATCCCGGGCGATCATCGTCTGGCGGCGCGTATAGGGCTGGAACTGGGCTGGCATGGCAAACGGCTCCTTTCAGGGCGGGACGGCGCGCTTTTTCTATCGTTTTTATTCTATCGCAATTTTCGCAACCTTTCAAGCAATTCCGCCAATTCAAGTTGCAAAAATATGATCGTATACTTAGAGGCAGAAAGGCGGAACCGCCGCCGGCCCGCCTCAAAGCATAAATGGCATGAATAAGGAGAGTGTATCCGTATGCAAATGAATGCTGCATCCATCCAGAACCAGAAAGCCGAGTGGGAGGCCCTGGGCGTCAAGGTCCCGGGCTTTGACCGGCCGGCCGTGATCGCCGCCACCAAAGAGCACCCCATCTGGGTCCACTTTGGCGCGGGCAACATCTTCCGCGGCTTTGTGGCCGCCCTGCAGCAGCGCCTGCTGAACGAAGGCGCGAGCGACAAGGGCATCATCGCCGCCGACACCTTCGACTACGACATCATCGACAAGATCTACACCCCCTTTGACTGCCTGACCATGAACGTGACGCTGAACCCGGACGGCACCACCAGCCGCGAGATCATTGGCAGCGTGGTCGAAGGGCTGAAGGCCGATTCCTCCGACGCGGCCATGATGGCGCGCTTCCGCCAGATCTTTACCGACCCCGGCCTGCAGATGATCTCCTTTACCATCACCGAGAAGGGCTACGCCATCTACCGCCCGGACGGCAGCCTGATGCCGGTGGTGCAGGCGGATATCGACGAAGGCCCCGCCAAGGCCCGCCACGCCATGAGCCTGGTGGCCGCCCTGCTGCTGGAGCGCTTTAACGCCGGCAAGTACCCGCTGGCCGTGGTCAGCATGGACAACTGCAGCCACAACGGCGAAAAGCTGCAGTCCAGCGTGATGGCCATCGCCAAGGCCTGGCTGGAAAAGGGCTATGTGGGCCAGGATTTCATCGACTACCTGACCGACGAGAGCAAGATCGCCTTCCCCTGGTCGATGATCGACAAGATCACCCCGCGCCCGCACAAGATCGTGGAGGAGAGCCTGGCCAAGGACGGCATCGAGGACATGGCCCCCATCGTGACCAGCAAAAACACCTTTATCGCGGCGTTCGTCAACGCCGAGCGCCCGCAGTACCTGGTGATCGAGGACAAGTTCCCCAACGGCCGCCCGCCGCTGGAAAAGGCCGGCGTGTACATGACCGACCGCGACACCGTGAACAAGACCGAGCGCATGAAGGTCACCACCTGCCTGAACCCGCTGCACACCGCCATGAGCGTGTACGGCTGTATGCTGGGCTACACCCTGATCTGCGACGAGATGAAGGACGCCGACATCGTGGCACTGATCAAGCGCCTGGGCTATGTCGAGGGCCTGCCCGTGGTAGTCAACCCCGGCATCCTGGACCCCAAGGCCTTTATTGACGAAGTGGTGGAGCAGCGCCTGCCCAACCCGTTCATGCCGGACGCGCCGCAGCGCATCGCCACCGATACCTCCCAGAAGGTGGGCATCCGCTTTGGCGAGACCATCAAGAGCTATATTGCCGAAGGCCGCGACCTGAACACGCTGGTCTCCATCCCGCTGGCCCTGGCCGGCTGGCTGCGTTACCTGCTGGCCGTGGACGACGAGGGCAACGCCTTTGAGGTCAGCGCCGACCCGCTGAAGGACGAGCTGCAGGCCAAGCTGGCCGGCATCGAAGCGGGCAAGCCGGAGAGCTACCAGGGCCAGCTGAAGGGCATTTTGAACAACGCCTCCATCTTTGGCGTGGACCTGACCGCCACCCCGCTGGCCGACAAGATCGAAAGCTATTTTGTGGCCGAGCTGGCCGGCCCCGGCGCCGTGCGCAAGACCCTGCACGATGCGCTGAACTGACCCCGTGCCGAGCCGGGCGGCCGCGGCCCCCGGTTTGCGATACAAAACAAAAACAGGAGGAAACACTATGCCAATGCAAATGGGATGGCGCTGGTATGGCGAGGGCAACGACCCGGTCACCCTGCAGGACATCAAGCAGATCCCCGGCGTGTCCACCATCGTCTGGGCGCTGCACGACAAGATGCCCGGCGAGATCTGGGAAGTGGACGAGATCAAGAAGGTCGTGGATCAGATCGAATCCTACGGCTTCAACGCCGACGTGGTCGAATCGGTCAACGTCCACGACGACATCAAGATCGGCCTGCCTACCCGCGACCAGTACATCGAAAACTACAAGCAGTGCATCCGCAACCTGTCCAAGTTTGGCGTTAAGGTGATCTGCTACAACTTTATGCCGATCTTTGACTGGACCCGCACCGATCTGTTCCACCCGGTGGGCGACGGTTCTACCGCGCTGTTCTACCAGAAGGACATGATCAAGGATGACTACAAGGCCATGGCCGACTACATCCTGAGCTTTACCGAAAAGTACAACATGACCTTCCCCGGCTGGGAGCCGGAGCGCATGGCCAAGCTGGACGAGCTGTTCAAGGCCTACGCCCCCGTGACCAAAGAGAAGCTGTGGGAGAACCTGAAGTACTTCCTGGAAGCGCTGATGCCCACCTGCCGCGAATGCGACATCAAGATGGCCATCCACATGGACGACCCGCCGTGGGATATCTTTGGCCTGCCGCGTCTGCTGGTGGACAGCGAGAGCATCGACCGGTTCCTGTCGATGGTGGACGACCCGTACAACTGCCTGACGCTGTGCTCCGGCAGCCTGAACGCCAACCCCAACAACAACGTGGCGGACATCGTGCGCAAGCACTGCGACCGCATCGCGTTTGCGCACATCCGCAACATCCACCACTTCGAAAACGGCGATTTCAGCGAAGCCGCCCACCGCGACTGCTGCGGCGAGACCGGCATCATCGAGATCCTGCGCGCCTACCATGACTGCGGCTACGAGGGCTACATCCGCCCCGACCACGGCCGCCAGCTGTGGGAGGAAGGCCCCGGCACCTGCCGCCCCGGCTACGGCAAGTATGACCGTGCGCTGGGCATCCAGTATATGCTGGGCGTCTGGGATCTGCTCGACCGCCTGGACGAAGAGAAAAAGGCGAAGTGACCCGCCCCCATAAGCCTGCGCGCCCGGCCCTGTGCGGCCGGGCGCATTTTTATGTAAGTTTTACAGGCAAGTTGGCCCGCGGGCCTTGTGTTGGGGGCGGAAATCGGGTATAATATATAAGTTCATAAGTTCTTACCCGATGGAGGGTCCTGTAATGAAATTAGCAAAACGCATCGGCGCGGGCGCCATGGCGCTGGTCCTGGCGCTGAGTTTGACCGCCTGCAGCCCCAAAGATATGCTGGGCAACATGATCATGGGCGTGGCCGACCTGTTCGGCCTGAGCCGCGAAGGCGGCGACGAGGACGAGGCCGAAGAGACGCTGGCCACGCCGGGCGGCAGCGTCACCTTCCCCGAAGGGATGGACACGCAGAGCCGCTTTCCCAACGAGGTACACGGCGATACGCTGTACATTGCGTTCAACGGCATCCAGAACCGCAGCACCGACTATTTTGTGGCCGCGGGCAGCAGCGTGACGATGACCGCCTACGCCACCACCGAATCGACCGGCATCCTGGAATTCAAGGGCGCGCTGTGGGAGCTTTCGGACGACCAGACCAAGACCAGCTATGTGCCGGGTTCCACCGTCTATTTTGCAACGGGCGGCGACTGCTCGACCTATACGGTCAATGGGCTGACGCCGGGCAAGATGTACAAGGTGACCATCAGCTACGACTCGGTCTCCTACTACATCACCGGCGGCATGACCGTGACCGGCATTGGCAGCGAGGAACTGACCACGATCGAAAACGACGAGAACCAAGACTAAAACAGGCCGCAGGCCGGGCGACCGTGCCTCCCCGGGCGGGGAGGCACGGCTTTTTTATGCCCGCCGCGGCCCCCAAAAAAGGAGAAAAGCAAGATGCAGCACAGAGCTTTTGACCGCACCCAGCTGCGCAACACCCTGCTGCTGGTGCTGGGGGCGCTGATCTGGGGCACGGCGTTCGTGGCGCAGAGCGTAGGCAGCAGCCATGTAGGCCCGTACACGTTTTTGGCCGCGCGCAGCTGGCTGGCGTGCGCCTTTTTGCTGGGGCTGCTGGGCGTGCGCCGCGGCCTGCAGCGCCGCCGCGGCGTGCGCGTGCCGTTCTGGCTGGCGCCGCGGCGCCTGGCCGTGGGCGGCGCGCTGTGCGGCGTGGCGCTGTTTGCGGCTTCGGCCGCGCAGCAGATGGGCATTGGCACCACCAGTACGGCCAAAGCCGGTTTTTTGACCGCGCTGTATGTGGTGATCGTGCCGGTGCTGGGGCTGCTGGCCGGGCGGCGGCCCGGCGCCAAGCTGTGGGTCTGCGTGGCGGTAAGCGTAGCCGGGCTGTACCTTTTGTGCCTGGCCGGGCGGGATACGCTATCGCTGACCGGCGGCGAATGGCAGCTTTTGCTGTGCGCGCTGCTGTTTGCGGTGCAGATCCTGCTGGTGGGGCACTTTGGCCCGCAGCTGGACGGCGTGCAGCTGAGCTTTGCCGAATTTTTGACCACCGCCGCGCTTTCCACCGTGTGTATGTTCCTGTTTGAGCAGCCGACCTGGGCGCAGCTGGGCGGGGCGGCCGCCGCCATTTTGTACTGCGGCATTCTGTCCAGCGGCGTGGGGTACACCCCGCAGATCGTGGGGCAGCAGAACCTGGACCCGACCATCGCCAGCATGGCCATGTGCCTGGAGAGCGTGTTCAGCGCGCTGGCCGGGTGGCTGCTGCTGCACCAGACGCTTTCCGCCCCCGAACTGGCCGGCTGCGCGCTGATGTTCGCCGCCATCGTGGGCGCGCAGCTGCCGGATAAAGCCCCGGGCGGGATAGAAACGGAAAGTTCCAAAGGAGAGCAATCGATATGAAAAAGAGAATCCCCCTCCTGTTATCCGTTGCGCTGCTCCTGCTGATAGGTATCGCCGTGTGGTATAACGCCCCGATCGACCTGATGGATCTGGACGCCAACGAAGTCATGGAGATCGTCATTTTTAACGGCAACAACGGAAATACGACGCACATTACGGACAAAGAACATATCCGGCATATTATTGATAATTTGAACGATGTTGAGGTAAAGCGGTCAAAACCATCCACCGGATATACCGGGTACAGTTTCAAAGTAACGATCTATCTGTCCGACGGCAACGAAGCAGGCGGCTGGAATAATTTTATCATCAACGCAGAGGATACGATTAGAAAGGATCCCTTTTTCTATTCTGTGATAAAAGGAAAACTTGATTATGCGTATATAGAG
>CALWNS010000053.1 GCA_944382805.1 uncultured Gemmiger sp.
GTCTTTACTTCCCCCTCCACTCGGTCGGCGTGCGGCCGGTCACTTCGCGGAAGCACTGGATAAAGTAGCTGCGCGTGGTAAAGCCCAGCGCGGCGGCAATGTCCTGCACGCTCATCCCGGTGGAATCCAGCAGCACCTTGGCGCGCTCGATCTTGGCGAACTTTACATAGTTGGTCACGCTCAGGCCCGTCTCCTGCTTAAAGCGGCGGGTCAGGTAGTATTCGTCGTAGCCGGCCGCGCGGGCCAGGTCGGCGGCGCGAACCTTGTCCGCCAGGTGCTGCTCGAGGTGGTCCACGCACTTCTGCACCGCCGGCGAATACCGCGGGTTGGTGCGGCAGCGGTGTACGCGGTGGATAAAATCGTCGTACATGGTCATGGGCAGGTGCAAAAGCGGTTCCTGCGTGCGGGCGTTCTCGATGCTTTGGATGTAGGAATCGCCCAGGGCGTAGGCCTCCTGCGGCGAAAGCCCGCCCTCGATGGCCGCGCGGCACACAAGGGTCGTGAATACGATGCAGCTGGTCTTGGCCTGGCGCAGCGGGTCGCGCCCGGTAACGGGCACGCCGCTGCTGACAAGGCTGGAACGGTTCAGCGCTTCTTTGTAGTTGAGGTCGCCGTTGCGCACCATGGCCAGCAGCGCGCGCTCGGCCGCATAAACCTGGTAGCGGTCGCGCCGGGGGTCCGCCCCGTCCGGCGCGGGGCGCAGCGCTTCGGCCGGCAGGGCCAGGTCGCTAAAGGTCAGCCGCTCGCCGCTTAGGCAGTAGTGCAGCATCAGCAGGTAGCGCCCCAGCAGCACGTGGGACACAATGGGCAGCTGCGCGGCCGCCTGCACAAATTTCTCTTTCCAGGCCAGGCTCAGCTCCAACCCGGCGTAGTGGGTATACCCCAGTTCAAGCTGCCCGATGGAGATGGAGGAATAAAACACCG
The DNA here is from genome assembly GCA_944382805.1 of uncultured Gemmiger sp. Taxonomy (GTDB): domain Bacteria; phylum Bacillota; class Clostridia; order Oscillospirales; family Ruminococcaceae; genus Gemmiger. The sequence continues at coordinate 925 of CALWNS010000053.1, forward strand.
GCCCCAGCACAAAGCAGCGGCGCGGCGCGCCGGCGGTGTCCATCTCAAACGCCGCGCCATACATAAGGCCCAGCGCCGTGCCCAGCAGGATCGGCCGCCCGGCGGCAGCCGCCGCCAGCATCCGCTCCTTAACGCCAAACGCGGCGAACGCCGTGTCCAGCACCGCTTTGTCCGGGCCGTTTGTGGCAAGCAGCGTGCCCCGGGCGTCGTAGCACCAGGTAAAAACCTGATCGCACAGGCTGAACGCCTCCCGCATCAGGGCTACTTTTTCGTCAATGGACAAGCTGCGCTCCGTCATGGCAATGCACTCCCTCTGATCCCGTTTTGCTCTGTAAGATATTGTAACGCAGGTGCGCCCATGCGCGCAAGCGCCGCGCGCCAAAAGCCAAAAATAGAAAGGAGCCTTTTATGGACCCCAAAGAACTTTTGCAGCAGCTGACTTTGGAAGAAAAGGCCGAACTTTGCACCGGCGGCGATTTCTGGCACACCAAAGCCGTCGAACGGCTGGGCATCCCCGCCGTGATGATGAGCGACGGCCCCAGCGGCCTGCGCAAGCAGGACGACGCGGCCGACCACCTGGGCATCAACGAAAGCATCCGGGCGGTTTGCTTCCCCGCTTCGGCGGCGGTGGCCAGCAGCTTTGACGTGGAGCTGGCCCGCCGGCTGGGGCGCACGCTCGGGCAGGAATGCCGGGCGGAAAACCTGGCCATGCTGCTTGGCCCGGGGCTGAACATCAAGCGCAGCCCGCTGTGCGGCCGCAATTTTGAATATTACAGCGAGGACCCCGCCCTGGCCGGGCAGATGGGGGCCGCCCTGGTGGAAGGGCTGCAAAGCACGGGGGCCGGCAGCTGCATCAAGCACTTTGCCGCCAATAACCAGGAGACCGACCGCATGGTCAGCGACAGCGTGATGGACGAGCGCACCCTGCACGAGATCTACCTGCCCGCCTTTGAGACGGTGGTCAAACAGGCCAAGCCCCGCGCCGTCATGTGCGCGTACAATAAGATCAACGGCACGTTCTGCAGCGAAAACAGGGAACTGCTGACCGATATCCTGCGCACGCGCTGGGGCTACCGGGGCATGGTGGTCACCGACTGGGGCGCGGTGAAGGACCGCGCCAAGGGCGTCGCCGCGGGCCTTGATCTGGAAATGCCCGGCGGCAGCCGCCACGGCATCGACCAGGTGCTGGCCGCCCTGAAAGCCGGCACTTTAAGCGAAGAAGAGCTGGACCAAACGGCGCTGCGCGTGCTGGAATTTGTGTGTGCCATGCCCAAAACGGCGGACGCGCATGCCGTGTTCGACCGCGAAGCCGACTACCAGACCGCCCGCCAAATCGCGGCCGAATGCGCCGTGCTGCTTAAAAACGACCGCGGCGTCCTGCCGCTGGCCGCGGGGCAGAACGTGGCGCTGATCGGTGATTTTGCCGTTTCGCCGCGGTACCAGGGCGGCGGCAGCAGCCATGTGAACAGCGCCCGCGTGAGCGCGGCGCGGGACCATATGCCGGCCGGCATGAGCTTTGCCCGCGGCTACGACCAGAAAACGGACGCGCCGGACGCTGCCCTGCAGGCCGAAGCCGTGCAGGCTGCGCAGAACGCCGGCGCGGCGGTGATCCTGGCCGGGCTGCCGGAACGCTACGAAAGCGAGGGCTACGACCGCACCACGCTGGATATGCCGGCCAACCAGAACACCCTGATCGAAGCGGTGGCCGCCGTGCAGCCCAACACCGTGGTTGTTTTGTACAACGGCGCGCCGGTGGCCATGCCCTGGCTGGACAAGGTCGCCGCCGTGCTGGAAATGTACCTGCCCGGCGACGCCGCGGGCGAAGCGACGATGGACCTTTTGTACGGC
>CALWNS010000054.1 GCA_944382805.1 uncultured Gemmiger sp.
GCGCCTGGCCGTGCGCCCCACCAGCGAGACCATGTTCAGCGACCATTTCTCCCACGTGCTGCACTCTTACCGCGACCTGCCCATGCTGTACAACCAGTGGTGCAGCGTGGTGCGTTGGGAAAAATCCACCCGCCCGTTCCTGCGCACCCGCGAATTCTGGTGGCAGGAGGGCCATACCATCCACGAGACCGCCGAACAGGCCGAAGCCGAGACCGCCCAGCAGCTCAACTGCTACGCCGATTTCTGCGAGCACGACCTGTGCATCCCGGTGCTGAAGGGCCGCAAGACCGACAAAGAAAAGTTTGCCGGCGCCGAGGCCACCTATACCGTGGAAGCCATGATGAAGGACGGCAAAGCCCTGCAGAGCGGCACCAGCCATTATTTTGGCGATAAATTCTCCCGCGCTTACGACGTCACCTTTACCGGGCGCGACAATACCCTGCAGTATCCGTTCCAGACCTCCTGGGGCGCTTCCAGCCGCCTGATCGGCGCCATCATCATGACGCACGGCGACGACGACGGCCTGATCCTGCCGCCGGCCATTGCGCCCATCCAGGTGGTCATCGTGCCGGTGGCCGCCCACAAGCCCGGCGTGACCGAAAAAGCGCACGAGCTGGCCGCAGCCCTGCGCGGCGCGTTCCGCGTCAAGGTCGATGATTCGGACAAAGCCCCCGGCTGGAAGTTCAGCCAGTGGGAGATGAAGGGCGTGCCGCTGCGCATCGAAGTCGGCCCGCGCGACATCGAGCAGGGCCAGTGCGTGCTTGTGCGCCGCGACACGCGCGAGAAGCAGTTCGTCAAGTTCGAGGACCTGGCCGCCGCCGTGCCCGCCGCGCTGGAAGCGCTGGCCGCGGCGCTGTACCAGAAAGCCAAAGAAAACCGCGAAGCCCGCACCTATACGGCCAAAACGCTGGAAGAGATCAAGGCCATCACCGCCGAGCATACCGGCTTTATCAAAGCCATGTGGTGCGGCGACCTTGCATGCGAGGAGGCCATGAAAGAGCAGGCCGGGCTGTCCAGCCGCTGTATGCCGTTCGAGCAGGAGCAGATCTGCGACGTCTGCCCCATCTGCGGTAAGCCGGCCAAAAAAATGGTCGTGTGGGGCGTCGCCTACTAAGCATATTCCGCCAAAAGCAGCGCCTGCGCGCTGCTTTTGCCATATGGGGCAACCAAAATGTTTTTGCTGCTTACCTTCGCTTTATATGCCCTGGGCCTGGTGCTGACCGCGGTCGGCAGCCGGCTGGCCGGGCGCTGCGCCACCTGGTGCTGCGCGCTGTGCGGCTTCCCCATGTGGGTGGTCGGCGGCACGGTCGTATCGCTCAGCGTGGCGCTGCCGCAGCTGGTGCTGGCGTTTTTGGCTTCCGGGCTTTCGGTCACCGGCCTGGCGGTGGGCGCGGCGCTGGCCGGCGCCGTCACCGACTTGGGGCTGGTGCTGGCACTCTGTTTGCTGCGCCGCTCGGTGCTGGTGGACCGGGGCGAATTCTGCCGCAAGTGCGTCATCCTGCTGGCGGCCTGCGCGGTGCTGGCGTTTTTTGCGCAGGACGGCACGCTCAGCCATACCGGGGCCGGGCTGCTGATGGCCCTGTTCGTGCTGTTTGTGCTGCAAAGCATCGTCTACCAGTACCGCCTGGTCTATGACCAGGACCTGCAGCCCATCGGCATGGGCGCGCACCAGCCCGTGCGCACGGCGGCGGCCCCCGTGACCCAGACCATGGCGTTCCCGGCTATGAACCTGCGCAACAGCGTCAAGAACCTGGCCGGGGTCGTGGGCGGGCTGGCCCTGCTGCTGGGCGGGGCCTGGGCGCTGCTGGTCAGCGCCACCGCGCTGGCCAACCTGACCGGCACCATCCAGGCGCTGTGGGCGGCCACGCTGCTCTCGTTCGGCTTCAGCCTGCCGCTGCTGGCCGAGGTGCTGCACCACCCCTTCGGCTCGATCTGGAAGCGCTTTGCCGTACGCTGCCGCATCTACCCGCCGGCCGCGCTTCCCATGCAGATGCTCAACAGCGCCATTCTCAGCCTGACCTTTGTGCTGCCGCTGTGCAGCCTGACCTACCGCGCCCGCCTGCCGGTCGGCGCGCAGTTCCGCGCCTACGATATCCCCGCCTGCCTGCTGCTGGCCCTGGTGCTGCTGGGGCCGCCGCTGCTGCAAAAGCGGCTGGCCCGCTGGCAGGGGGCCGTCTGCCTGGGGCTGTACCTGTGCTACCTGGCCGCCGTGCTGGCCGCTCCGCTGGCCGGCGCCTGACAAAGGCGGCGCGCGGTACGTTTCATGGCAATGGCAATAAAGAAAAACAAAAAAAGGGGGGGCGATCCAGTGACCATCCTGGACGATAAGAATTTTCGCGCAGAGTTGATGAGCGGCGATGAGGTCGTTGCGGAGATCTGCGGCAGGCAAGTTACGCCCGTCAAAGAGGATTTGGTCCCGCTTTGTTTCCGCAGAGGCGGCGATATTGAATCTTGGCTCGTCCATCGGGCCATCGATGCGCACAGGACGCATTCCCGTTTGCTTAAAAAGGTGCTGCGCTTGCGGGAGCGGGATGACTTGAACACGGTCCTGCACGTGAATGCCGTCAATGTTACGGACAATTACTGGGATCGGCCGAAAGGCAGTTTGCTCACTTGGGACGATGTGAGATTCAAAGAAAACGACTTTGCGGACCTGGCGCTCAAAGGTTCGCTGTCTGATTTCTCCAAAAAGCCCAGCCGCACACCGGAACTCACGAATACCGGCAGCTTCGAGAAATGCTGGCGGCTTGAAAACGGCGAATGGTGGATGTATAAGGCCGGCAACGAGCTGGAAAGGTTTTCTGAGCTGTTTGCCTATGAACTCTGCAAAGCCATTGGATTCCCGGCCGCGATATACGAGAACTGCGGCGATTTTGTCAGAACAAAGGACTTCACGGGCGGCACGCTAAACTTTGAGCCGGCCGCCTATCTTGTCTGCGACAATGAGGAATACCAAAAAAACTACGCCGCCTTGTCCGCGTTTGGTCAGGATGTCGCGGACCAGTATGTACAAATTCTTTTGGTGGATACTCTGTGCCGCAACGCTGACCGACACACCTACAACTACGGCCTTTTGCGGGAACGGGAAACCGGCAAGGTCATCTCTATGGCGCCAAATTTCGACAACAACATTTCGCTCATTGCAAGTGGGTACGATGAAAAGCCCCGCAAGAGCGACTTGCTCATTGAGCTGCTGCTCGAATTCGAGGAAGCGACACAGGCGGTGTCCGGCTATTTTAAGCGCCACCCGAAACCGAACATAACGCCGGAACTGATTGCGCGGTGCTGCGAGCGGACCGGCATTCGTGCGGATGCTGAATATGTAAAACAGTTTGTCATAGCGGGCCGTAAGGCGCTGGAGACCATTTTCTGAATGACATTTTGAAAGCCGTTTGGCAAACGACAGGATACTATTGCAGGCAACAAAATGAGGCAGGCCCCGAAGCCATACGGCGAAGGGGCCTGCCTCTTTGATTCTCGTTTTTTCCTTTTTGATTCCTTGGACTGCCCTAGAACACAGATGTTCTGGGGCACTCGAAAAAATCAAGAAAGGCAAGGGAAAAATCAAGAAATTGCGGGGGATGAAAGGGCGCTCGCTCCACTCCGTTCCGCTCGCTTCCGATACTTTTCCGATTCAATTCCGATGAATTTCTCTCAGGCCGTGACCGGATAAAACCACGGTATT
>CALWNS010000055.1 GCA_944382805.1 uncultured Gemmiger sp.
ATGACCGAGTACGAGCTGGGCCTGCTGCAGGACGCCTACAATATGACCATGACCAAGACCGACGAGACCGAGCTGACCCAGGAGGAGTACATCCTGTACGGCAGCTACGAGCCGCTCAGCGTCACCATCACCCACATCCTCAACAATAAGTCGGGCATCGATTTCAGCAGCTACAGCCACACCGGCCTGCCCGTGGCCGTGTTTGCTATGGGCGCCGGCCAGGAGCTGTTCGAGGGCTACTACGACAACACCGACATCTACTTCAACCTTGCCGAGCTGACCGGCGTGGCCTGAAAAGGCCCCCGGCGCGGTCGCGATACAAATCCGATGGGCGGCGCTCCCTGCGGGGCGCCGCCCATGCGTGTAGGGGAAAGTGTTTGGCCCGGGCGGTTTCGCCCGCCGCACCTTTCCCCCAAAAACATCACAAAAGGAGACCCCTGCCCATGCGCAAAACGATCCTGAACCTGTTCCGTAAACTGTGGGGGCCGCAGACCGCCTCTTGGCGGGTGCTGGCGCCCGGCATCGCGCTGACGGTGCTGCTTTTGCTGCTGCCCACCGGGTTCGAGGGCGCGCTGATCTACCAGGACGCCGAAAAAGTGCGCGCCACCGTGCTGGAGGTGGACAACGGCGCCATCATCAACAACGGCATTTTGCAAAGCGGCGAGCAGTACTGCACCCTGCGCATCGAACAGGGCAGCTTTGCCGGGCAGGTGGCCGGCGGCGTCAACCTGCTGGGCGGCAGCCTGGAACAGGACAAAATGTTCACCCCCGGCGACAGCGCGCTGGTCGTCGTCAGCCATGCGGGCGGGCAGATCACCGCGGTCACCATGATCGACCACTACCGCATCCACTGGGAGATCTTCCTGGCCGTCATTTTCGGCCTGCTGCTGGTGCTGTTTGCCGGGCCGGGCGGGCTGCGGGCGCTGCTCTCGTTTGCCATCACCGTGCTTTCGATCTGGAAGATCATGGTCCCCGCCACGCTCAAGGGCGCCGACCCCATCTGGGTGGGCCTTTTGCTCGTGGCGCTGCTTACGGTGGTCATCATCGTGTTCGTCTACGGGTTCGACCGCCGCAGCCTTTCGGCCGTTTTGGGCAGTATGCTGGGCACGCTGACCGCCTGCGTGCTGGGCGTGGCCTTTACCGGGGTGCTGCACATCCACGGCGCCGTCATGCAGGACAGCGAATCGCTGCTGTACGCCGGCTACCAAAACCTGAACCTGACGCGCATTTTTATGGCCAGCATCTTTATCGGCGCGGCGGGCGCCATGATCGACCTTTCGGTGGACATTACCAGCGGCATCTGCGAAGTGGTGCGCAAAAAGCCCGGCATCCGCCCGTGGGAGGCCGTGGGCAGCGGCGTGCGCATTGGCCAGGCGGCCATGGGCACCATGACCACCACGCTGCTGCTGGCGTATTCGGGCGGGTACATGGCGCAGCTGATGGTGTTCATGGCGCAGGGCACGCCGCTGGTCAACATCTTCAACTATAAATATGTGGCCAGCGAACTGCTGCAAACGCTGGTGGGCTGCTTCGGCCTGGTGACGGTGGCCCCCTTTACGGCGCTGGCCGCCGGCTTCCTGCTCACGCGCCCCGCGCCCCGGCCGGGCCAAAGCGAGGGCGGCGCGGGCTGAAGGGCGCGCGTGGGCGAAGCGCAAACTTTGCGGAAAATTTTTGCGGCGGGCTTGTACGCCCCCGGACCCGCCGGTATAATGAAAGCGGCACAGTTTGCCTGCCGGCCGCCCGGCAGCGCGCAGGGAAAGGAGCCGCTTTTGTGCCCATGATCGAAGTGCAGCACCTGCACAAGGAGTTCCCCTATTACAAAAAGGCCGCCGGGCTGGCGCGAGTGACATAAGAAAACAAAGGTTTTGCCAAAACTGCTTGCCGCCGCAAAACCGCTGCAAAGCGGCGGATGCAAGGCAGAGGGCCGCCGGCCTCTCTGCCTCCCTTATTAAAGGGAGGTGGCAAGCCTCCGGGATTGTTTTGCCTTGAAATGCCGTTGATAAACGGCAGCTTACTGCAACGCAATCCCCCAGTCTGCGGCCTTTGGCCGCAGCCAGCCCCCTTTGACAAGGGGGCCTTTTTGTGTGCCGGGCGCAAAGATTTGGCCCGGGCGGCGCCTGCGTCCTGTAGGGGACGATGCTTGCATCGTCCCGGGGGGCGTGGCGGTTGACGCAGAGCCCCGCGGAACGGATCTCCGGCCTAAGAGCCGGGCCTTGCGGCCCGGTTGGCCTCCGAAACGCGCCTGCGGGCGCAGCAAGACCGTTCCCTACAAACGGCCCTTACGCGCGCTGCCTTTCCGTTGCGCTTTCGCCTTCCCACAAAACCACAAAAAACAGACCCCCGCGGCTGCGGGGGTCCGGCTTGGAGGTAGCCGCTGTCAGCGGCTTAAAGGGACGGAGAAGAGGAAGGAAGATGGTTTCCGATTTTGGGGCGGCTCACTTCAGCAGGGACTGCAGGTACGCGGCTTCGCGGGCGGCGATCTGCGCCTGGTTGGCGCGGATGGCGGCCTCGTAGGCGGCGTTGGCGTCAAGCTGCTGGGCATGGGCGGCGTTCGCGGCGCTCTGCACGGCGGCATTGGCGGCCAGCTGCTGGGCGTGGGCGGCGTTGGCGGCGGCCTGCACGGCGGCGTTGGCGGCCAGCTGCTGCTGGTGCGCGGCCTTGCCGGCGGCGATGATGGCCTCACCCTCGGCCTTGGCCTTGGCGGCGGCCTGGGCCTGGTACGCCTTCACGGCGGCCAGGTAGGCGTTCTGCTGGGCGGCGATCTGGTCCTGGTATGCCTTGATGGCGGCCAGGTAGGCGCTCTGCTGCGCGGCGATGTTGGCCTGGTTGGCCTGGATCGCGCCAAGGTACGCGGCGTTGGCGTTCAGCTGGTTGTTGTGGGCGGCGTTGGCCGCGGCCACAAAGGCATCATTGGCGGCCAGTTGTTTGTTGCGGGCGGCCTGGCCGGCGGCGATGAAAGCATCGTTCGCGGCCAGCTGTTTGGCGTGTGCGGCGTTGGCGGCGGCCAGGATGGCATCGTTGGCGGCCAGCTGCTGTTGGTTGGCCAGCTTGCCGGCGGCGATGATGGCCTCGCTCTCGGCCTTGGCTTTGGCGGCTGCCTGTGCCTGGTACGCACGGACGGCCGCGGCGTAGGATTCCTCACGGGCGGCGATCTGCGCCTGGTACGCGCGGATCGCGGCCTCGTAGTCGCTGTTTGCATCGGCGAAGGCAGGGATGGCCATAACGCAGAACATTGCAACGACCAGCAGGGAAGCAAACAATTTACGAACTTTCATCACAGGAACCTCCTTTTTTGCCGATTCAGGGTCTCGGCTTGTTAGTTTTAGTATACGCCGCGCGGGCGCCAAATGCAAGTGGTATCTGTTCGCCATTATCACAGAACTTTCGCATTTATTTTTGGATATTATCACAATTTTTACACAAAGTTGTAAATTTTTAGGCAACAAAACGAAAAAGCGGCGCGTTTCCGGTCGTGCGAATACACGCGCCGGGGGCGAATATCGGCCGCGGGGGCAACCGCGGTTCGCAGGGGACGGCCTTGACCGTTCCGGGGGTGTACCGGCTGCCGCAGGGTTCCCGGGCCGATGGCGAGCATCGGCCCCTGCAAATAATTTGTACGCCCGTCCCCGTTCCATTGCGCGTTTGCCTTGGTATGTAGGGGAGGGCCATGGCCCTCCCGGGGGGCGTGGCAGGTGCCGCAAGGCCCCGCGGAACGGATCTCCGGCCTAAGAGCCGGGCCTTGCGGCCCGGTTGGCCTCCGAAACGCGCCTGCGGGCGCAGCAAGACCGTTCCCTACAAATGATTTTTATGTCCGTCACCATACCGCAGAGCGTTTGCCTTGCTTGTAGGGCGGGCGATTTCGCCCGCCGCACCTTATCCAAAACAAAAACCCCGCCCATGGGGGCGGGGTGAACGGTGTATGGGTTACGCCAGCAGGGCTTGGGCCAGGGCGGCTACCTGGGCGCGGCTGGCTTCGTTCAGGGCGCTGCGCACCGTCACGGTCGGCTCCAGCAGGGTCAGGTCCTTGCAGGCGGCCAGCTCCTGGCGCATGACCTTGGCGGCCATCGGCGCCCAGGCGCCGTTTTCGATCAGGCCCACCGTGCGCTTCTGGTAGCCGCGCTCGGTCAGGTGGGCCAGGAACTCCCGCATAAAGGGGAACACCGTGCCGTTGTAGGTGGTGGTGGCCAGCACCAGCTTGCTGTAGCGGAAGGCGTCCGCCACGGCGGCGGGCAGGTCGGCGCGGGCCAGGTCGCACAGCACCACCGGGCAGGCCGCGCCCTGTTCGGCCAGCGTTCTGGCCAGCAGCTCGGCCGCGGCTTTGGTGTGGCCGTACACCGAGGTATAGGCGATGAAGATCCCGTCCTCCTCCGGCGTATAGGACGACCAGGCGTTGTATTTTTCCAAATACAGGTTCAGGTCCCCGCGCAGCACCGGCCCGTGCAGCGGCGCGATGGCCGCAATGTCCAGCGCGGCGGCCTTTTTCAGCACCGCCTGCACCTGCGCGCCGTACTTGCCCACGATGCCGATGTAGTAGCGGCGGGCCTCCGGCGTCCAGTCCTCCTCCACGTCCAGCGCGCCGAACTTGCCGAACCCGTCGGCCGAGAACAGCACCTTTTCGCTGCTTTCGTAGCTGAACAGCACCTCCGGCCAGTGGACCATCGGCGCGGGCACAAAGGTCAGCTCGTGCGCGCCCAGGGCCAGCTTGGCGCCGGGCGCGGCGGCCTGGCTGCGGCCGGCCAGGTCCAGGCCCTCAAAAAATTCGCCCATCATGGCCAGGGCCTTGGCGCTGGCCACCACGGTGGCGCCGGGGTAGGTTTTCAAAAATTCGGCAATATTGGCCGAATGATCCGGCTCCATGTGGTGGACGACGAGGTAATCCGGCTGGCGGCCGCCCAGCGCCGCGGCCACGTTTTGCAGCCAGGGGGCGGTAAAGCGGGCGTCCACCGTGTCCAGCACGGCGGTTTTTTCGTCCAGGATGACATAGGAATTGTACGACATACCGTTGGGTACGCGGTACTGGCCCTCGAACAGGTCGATCTCGTGGTCGTTCACGCCGACATAGCGGATGGCGTTGGAAATATGCTGCATGGTGCAAACCTCCATAGGGTACAAATATGGTTGCGGAACAACTATAGTATACACGATGGCGGGCAAAAAAGCAAAAGAAAACCGCCCGCCGGGGCTGACAAACCGCGCCGCGCGGTGTACAATAAGGGCAGACAAAAAACAAAAAGGAGGCAAGACCCCATGCAATTTTTTGAACGCGACGGCAGCGCGCTGCTCTACCGCCAAAACGGCGAGACGGTGCGGGTGGAGCCGTGGGGCCAAAACAGCCTGCGCGTGCGCGCCGGCATTTTGAGCGAACTGGACTGGCCCTGCGCCGCCCTGCTGGACCCGCCGGCGGGGGAAGGGGCGGTAAACATCGAGATCGGGGAGCGGCAGGCCCGGCTGCAAAACGGCGGCATCACGGTGGTGATGGACCTGAACCCCTGGGGCGATACGCTGCAAATGACCTTTTTGAACGCGCAGGGCCGCGTGCTGCTGCGCGAAATCTCCAACGGCTGTTCGCTGGACCGGCGCGCGCGCTGGTACAAGCCGCTGCCGGGCGGCAATTTCCGCCTGAAAGCCAGCTTTATGGCCAACGAGGGCGAACACATTTACGGCATGGGCCAGTACCAGGAGGAGCGCATGGACTGGAAGGGCTGCAACGTGGAATTGATGCAGCGCAACTCCCAGGTGAGCGTGCCGTTCTACCTTTCCAGCCTGGGCTACGGCTTTTTGTGGCACAACCCCGCGGTGGGCGAAGTCCACTTTGGCGCCAACACCACCGAGTGGACGGCCGAAAGCACCCCCGGCCTGGATTACTGGATCACCGCCGGCGATACGCCCGCGGCCATCGAGCACGCCTACACCGCCGTGACCGGCCGCGCGCCCCAAATGCCGGAGTACGGCCTGGGTTTTTGGCAGTGCAAGCTGCGCTACTACAACCAGCAGCAGGTGCTGGACGTGGCGCGGGAGTATAAGCGCCGCGGCATCCCGCTGGATGTGATCGTGATCGATTACTACCACTGGCTGCGCTGCGGCGACTACCGCTTTGACCCCGAATACTTCCCCGACCCGGCGGCCATGATCCGCGAACTGAAGGAGATGGGCGTGGAGACGATGGTCTCTGTGTGGCCGGAGATCGACACCCGCAGCGAAAACTACGCCGAGATGCGCCAGCAGGGCCTGCTGGCCAAAACGAACGGCGGCGTGGACGTGCAGATGATCATGCACGGCAACAACGTGTTTTTTGACGCCACCAACCCGCGCGCCCGCCGCTATGTATGGGAAAAGCTGCAAAAAAACTATGCCGAGCTGGGCGTGCGGCTGTTCTGGCTGGACGAGGCGGAGCCGGGCTTTGGCGGCTACGACCTGGAACAGTACCGCTACCAGGCCGGCGAGGTGCTGGCCGTGGGCAACCTGTACCCGCGCGAATACGCCCGCATGGTGTACGAGGGCCAGCAGGCCCGCGGCCAGCGGGACGTGATCAGCCTGACCCGCTGCGCCTGGGTGGGCAGCCAGCGCTACGGCGCGCTGGTGTGGAGCGGGGATATCTTTTCCACCTGGGAGGACTTCCGCAAGCAGGTGTGCGCGGGCATGAGCATCGGCCTGGCGGGCATCCCGTGGTGGGCCACCGACATCGGCGGGTTCCACGGCGGGGTCACGGCGGACCCGGCGTTCCGCGAACTGCTGGTGCGCTGGTTCCAGTTCGGCTGTTTCAGCCCGGTCATGCGCCTGCACGGCTGCCGCGGCCCGCAGCACGAGGTGGTGAACAAGGCCGGCGAAGTGCGCGAATGGTGCGGCGCCGACAACGAGGTGTGGAGCTTTGGCGAGGAGAACACCGCCATCCTGACGCGCTACATCCTGCTGCGGCAGGCCATGCGCGGCTACCTGCGCGCCGTGACCGACGCGGCCCACACCGCGGGCGACCCCATCCTGCGCCCGCTGTTCTACGACTTCCCGAGCGATGCGGCCGCCTGGGAGGTAAAGGACGAGTATATGTTCGGCCCCGACGTGCTGGTGGCCCCGGTCATGCAGCCGGGGGCCGAAAGCCGCAGCGTCTACCTGCCCGCCGGCGCGCGCTGGACGCTTTTGCACAGCGGCGCGGTGTACGAGGGAGGCCAGCGCTGCGAAGCGCCCGCCCCCCTGGCCGAGATCCCGGTATTCCTGCGCGACGGCAGCCACCCGGAATGGGTGGGCATGATCTGAGCGGGCAAAGCGGGCAGAGAAGGAGAAACTATGAAAACACTGTACCTGGATTGCAGCATGGGCGCGGCCGGCGATATGCTGACCGCCGCGCTGCTGGAACTGACGCCCGACCCCGAAGCCGCCCTGGCCGAGCTGAACGGCATCGGCGTGCCCAAGGTGACCTACCAAAAAGAGCGGGCCGTGCGCTGCGGGCTGGCCGGCACCCACATGATCGTGCGCGTGGACGGCGAGGTGGAGGGCGAAACGTGCGCCCGCGATCTCTGCGCGCACAGCCATGAATGTGACCACGTGCATAGTCATGAACATGACTGCGATAGTCATGAACATGACCATAGCCATGAACATGGCCACCACCACGCCGCGATGCAGGAGATCGAGGGCATCGTGCGCGGCCGGCTGAACCTGCCCGCGCCGGTGGCGGACAAGGTGATGGAGGTCTACGGCTGCATTGCCGCCGCCGAAAGCCGCGCGCACGGCGTGCCGGTGAGCGAGGTACACTTCCACGAAGTGGGCGCGCTGGACGCCGTTGCGGACGTGGCCGCCGTCTGCCTGCTTTTGTACCGCCTGGCGCCGGACCGGGTGGTGGTATCGCCGGTGAACGTGGGCGGCGGCCAGGTGCGCTGCGCCCACGGCCTGCTGCCGGTGCCCGCGCCGGCCACCGCGCTGATTTTGCAGGGGGCGAAGATCCCCAGCTTTGGCACGCAGGGCGCGGGCGAGCTGTGTACGCCCACCGGCGCGGCGCTGCTGGCGGCGTTCGGCGGGGCGTTCGGCCCCCAGCCGGCCATGTGCATCGAAAAGATCGGCTACGGCATGGGCACCCGCGATTTTGCGGACCGGGCCAACTGCGTGCGTGCGATGCTGGGCGAAAGCGAGGGCGCCGCGCAGGAGATACTGGAACTGAGCTGCAACATGGACGACATGACCGGCGAGGCGATGGGCTACGCGATGGAGCGCCTGTTCGCGGCCGGCGCGCTGGACGTGTACACCGTGCCCGTCGGCATGAAAAAGAGCCGCCCCGGCACGATGCTGTGCGTGCTGTGCGAACCGGCGGACCGCGAAAAGCTGGTGCGGGAGCTGTTCGCCCACACCACCACGCTGGGCGTGCGCGAAAACCGCCTGCAGCGCTATAGGCTGGCGCGCCGCTGCGACAGCGTGGAGGTGGACGGCGCCCGCGTGCGCCGCAAGGTCAGCACCGGCTACGGCGTGCGCCGCGCCAAGTACGAGTACGAGGACCTGGCGGCGGTGGCCGCCGATAAGGGCCTGCCCCTGGAAAGCGTCCGCGCCCTGGCCGAACAGGCGCAGGGGGATGCGTGAGGGGAGTTATAAAAGCAGGGAAAAGCGGATAAAAGAAGAGACCACCCCCGCGCCCGGCCGCAAAGCCGTGCGCGGGGGTGGTTTGCTTGTGGGGTGCAGGGGAGGCAATGCGCGGCCAATATCCATGCCCGGCGTAAAGAGTATTTGTAGGGGAGGGATTTATCCCTCCCGCGGGGCCTTGCGATAACCTGTACGTTCGCGGGAGGGCCATGGCCCTCCCCTACGAACCGAGGCAAACGCGCAGCAGAACGGGGGCGGGCGTGTAAATTGTTTGTAGGGAACGGTCTTGACCGTTCCGGGGGGCTTTGCGGTAAACGGTACGTTTGCGGGACGATTCAAGCATCGTCCCCTACAGACTGCACGGTTACCGCGCAGGTTGAATTTTTGCGTTTGGCGCAAAGGCCATGTGTAGGGCGGGCGTTCACGCCCGCCCTGCAAACCAAGGCAGAATCGCAGCGGAATGGCAAAGCCCCTTAACACAGCGGGGCCACCAGGCGCAGCGCGGCCGATACCAGCGTGCCGCCAAAGCCGGTGCGGCAGTCGCTCAGCTCCACGCGGCGGCACTGCCGTTCCAGGTCCTGCATATCGGCGCGGATGTCCGCCAGCACCGGGCCGCCGTACAGCAGCGTGCTGCACTCAAAATGCAGGTACAGGCTGCGGTAGTCCAGGTTGATCGACCCCACCGCGCCCACGCGCCCGTCACACAGCCAGGTCTTGGAATGCAAAAAGCCGGGCGTAAAACTAAAGATCTTGACCCCCGCGCGGATCAGCACGGGGTAGTAGCTGCGGGTCAGCTGGTAGATGGTCGGCTTGTCCGGGATGCCCGGCGTGTAGATGCGCACGTCCACGCCGCGCTTGGCGGCCAGGCACAGCGCCGAGATCAGGTCGTTTTCCAAAATCAGGTAGGGCGTGGTGATCAGCAGTTCGCGCTGCGCCTGGTTGATCAGTTCCAGGTAGACGTTTTTGGCCACGTTCTCATCGTCCACCGGCGTGTCGCAGAACGGCTGCACCAGCCCGGCGCCGGGGCGCGGGGGCGCGGCTTCGGGGCGGGGCACGGCGCGTTCGTCGCTCAGGGGGCGGTTGGCGGCCCAGAACTCCAAAAACATGGTGGTAAAGCTCCAGGCGGCCGGGCCTTCCAGCCGGACGCCGGTGTCGCGCCAGTAGCCGAAGCGGCGCTTTTCGTTGATGTATTCGTCGGCCAGGTTGATGCCGCCGGTGAACGCCACCGCGCCGTCCACCACCAAAATCTTGCGGTGGTCGCGGTTGTTCATGACCAGGTTCAGCATGGGCACAAACGGGTTAAAGGCCAGCGCGCGGATGCCCTCGGCCTCCAGCTTGCGCCAGTAGCGCACCGGCAGGCCGGTGGCGCAGCCGGTATCGTCGTAGATCAGGCGCACGTCCACGCCGGCCGCGGCCTTGCGGCGCAGCACCTCGTGTACGGCGTCCCACATACGGCCCTGGCTGATGATGAAAAATTCCACAAAAATATATTTTTCTGCCTTTTCCATCGCCGCCAGCATGGCGGGGAACATCGCTTCGCCCGAGGGGTAATAGGTCACCTCGGTGTCCGCATAAACGGGGAAGTTGCCGTTTTGCCGCAAATACGCCGCCGTACACGCGGCGCGCGGGTCGGCGCGGCCCAGGCGGGCGGCGGCCTCCGGCTCGGGCGTGCGCAGCGGGCGCAGGCGGGCGGCGGCGCGCTCCAGCTTGCGGCGCAGGCGGTAGGCGGGGCGGTGGTCGCCCCACATCAGGTACAGCAGCCCGCCCTGCACCGGCATCAGCATGAACAGCGCCATCCAGCTGATCTTGAACTCCGGCACGGTGGAATCCTTGCGGATCAGCGCCGCGCACATCAACAGGCTCAGCCCCAGGCCCGCCGCGTTCAGCCAGGTGGCGTAGGCGGCCAGCTCGTTGAATAAAACAAAAAACCAGATGAATTGCAGCAGCAGCAGCAGCCCGGTCACCACCAGGCGGCTGAACACAAAGCGCAGCATATTTTTGAACTTCAAGCGCAGTTCGCTCATACTTTTACCCTTCCCCACGGCGGCGTCGGCGCGCCCGCGTGTACCATTACTGTACCATGTTCCGCCCCCGATTGCAAGCCGTCGCCCCCGCCGCGCGCAAGAAAGCCGCTCAAACTGCCAAGCCGCCCTCCGCCCGCCGGGCCGCGGTGCAGGCGGCGCAGCATCGTGTATTTTTCCATTGTTTAGCACTCTATATGCGCGAGTGCTAAAGTTTCACAATTTATTCATACCAGGTTCACAAACGCCTGGTATCCTTATACTTGCCGGCAGGGGGAACGCCCCCGCCGCCCCACGCAAGCAATACAAATGCAGATATACAAAAAGGAGCGCTTGATCATGGCTATGCTTTTGGACCGCCGCTACAACCCCTTCAGCGAACTGGAAAACTGGAACCGCGCCTTTTTTGGCGATTCCTCTTTGGCAGAATTCAAGACCGACATCCGCGACCAGGGCGATTCCTTCCTGCTGGAGGCCGACCTGCCCGGCTTCCGCAAGGAGGACATCGCGCTTTCGCTCAACGGCGACACCATGACCATCAAGGCCGTGCGCCACAGCGATTACGAAAACGAAGCCAGCCGCGCCGGCTACCTGCGGTGCGAGCGCAGCTACGGCGCCTACACCCGCAGCTTTGACGTGACCGGCGTCGACACCAACGGCATCCGCGCCGCCTACAACAACGGCGTTTTGTCCGTCACGCTGCCCAAGCGCAGCGCCCACCGCCCCGAAGGCCAGACCATCGCCATCGAGTAAGCGTAAAATAACGCAAAACCGCCCCGCGGCCAAACGCCGCGGGGCGGTTTTCTGTGTTCTGTGCCGCGGGGCGCGGGGTCACGCCTCGCCGCGCTGCATGGCTTCCTCGTACATGGCGCACACCTCGTCCGCCGGGCCGTCGCCGCGCTTGACGCCGTGGTCCAGCCAGATGGCCCGTTGGCACAGCCGGCGCACCTGCTCGGAGCTGTGGCTCACAAACAGCAGCGTGGTGCCGTTTGCCAGCATCCGGTCCAGGCGGTCCATGCATTTCTGCTGGAACATAAAGTCGCCCACGGCCAGCACCTCGTCCACCACCAAAAGGTCGGCGGCGACCTCGGTGGCAATGGCAAAGCCCAGGCGGGTCACCATGCCGGAGGAAAAGTTCTTGACCGGCACGTCCACAAAGTCGCGCAGTTCGGCAAAGTCGATGATATCGTCAAAGTGGGCCTGCATATACTCGCGGTCGTGGCCCAGCACCGCGCCGTTCAAAAACACGTTTTCCCGCGCGGTCAGGTCCATGTCAAAGCCGGCGCCCAGCTCGATCATGGGCGCAATGCTGCCCTGGACGCTGCACGCGCCCCGGCTGGGGTACATCACGCCGGCCACCACCTTGAGCATGGTGCTTTTGCCGGAACCGTTGCGCCCGATCAGCGCCACGGCCTCGCCGCGGCGCACCTGGAACGAAACGTCCTTCAGCGCGTAGAATTCGTTGAACATCAGCTTGCCGCGCAAAAGCTTGACGACATACTCTTTTAGGGTCTCGGTTTTTTCCTGCGCCAGGTTAAAGCGCATCGAAACATGGTCCACGCTGACCACGACGGGCTGTTCGTTAAAGTCCATCCGCTGCGCCCTCCTTAAATATACAGGATAAAGTTCCGCTGCAATTTGCGGAACACCAGCATCCCCACCGCCAGCATGACCGCGCCGGAGGCGATGCAGGCGAACCAGGTGTTCGGCCCCGGGATATGCCCGTACATGACCAGGTTGCGGAACATATTGATATAGTGGTACATGGGGTTGAGCTTCATCAGCCCCTGGGCGAACGGCGGCAGCTGTTCCAGCGGGTAGAAGATGGGCGTGGCGTACATCCAGCCCAGCGTCAGGATGCCGAACAGGTGCTGCATATCGCGGAAATAGACCGTCAGGGCCGCCAGCAGCAGCGCCATGCCGCAGCTGAACAGGAACAAAAACACCAGCGGCACAAAGAACAGCAGCATGGTCCAGTAAAACGGCGAGCGGGTGAACACCATGACCAGCACAACGGCCGCCAGGCTGAAGGTCATGGTCACAAAGCTGGACACCACGCGGCTGACCGGGAAGATGTATTTGGGGATATAGACCTTTTTGATCAGCGAAGCGTTATAAATAATGGAAGTCAAGCCCATGTTGGCGCTTTCGTTAAAAAAGGTGAACAGCGTATTGCCGCAGATCAGGTACAGCGGGTAGTTGGGGATGTCGCTGCGGAACATATACGAAAAAATGACCGTCTGCACCACCATCATCAGCAGCGGGTTGAGCACGCTCCACACATAGCCCAGAAAGCTGCGGCGGTATTTCACCTTCAGGTCCCGCCCGACCAGCTCGCTGATCAGCGGGCGGTACTGTACAAAGTGGGACATAATGCTTTTATAGTCGGTTTTTTGTTTGCCTTTCATCATTGCCTCCTTTGGCCGAAGCCGTTTTATCCCGCCCATTATAGCACAAACCCGCCAAAAAGCAAAGGGTAAACCGCTTGAGCGGCTATGCCGCGAGATCGCGCGCAGCGCGATGCGG
>CALWNS010000056.1 GCA_944382805.1 uncultured Gemmiger sp.
GAACGAAGTCTGCAAGCTGCTGTCCTACAAGGGCAAGGTGTTCAGCGTCGAAATCCCCAACTTCATCGAGCTGGAGATCACCGAGACCGAACCCGGCTTCAAGGGCAACACCGCGACCAACACCCTCAAGCCCGCCAAGGTCGAGACCGGCGCCGAGATCCGCGTGCCGCTGTTCATCAACGAGGGCGACAAGATCCGCATCGACACCCGCACCGGCGAATACATGGAGCGTGTGAACTGATGTTTTGACCCCCGCTTGGGGGAAAGGAGGGACCCGCAATGGCGATGGACCTGAACGCAAAAGCCGCCTATATCCGCGGCCTGATGAACGGGATGGAGTTTGACCCCAACAGCAAGAACGGCCGCATCATCGCGGCCATGATGGACCTGCTGGAGGCCATGGCCGACACCGTGACCGAGCACGACGACGCCCTGGACCAGGTGTTTGACGAGCTGGACGCGATGGACGAGGACATGGACGATCTGACCAACGCCCTGTTCGACCTGGACGACGAGGACGAAGACGAGGACGCCGAGTACGAGGTGACCTGCCCCAACTGCGGCGTGGTCACCGCGGTGGACGAGGATACGCTGATGAACGGCGAACTGGTCTGCCCCAACTGCGGCGCGGCCTTTGACATCGAACTGGCCCCCGAAGAGGACGAAGACCCCGCCCCCGAAAAGCCCGAAACGACCGAGATCAAGATCGACTAAAAGCGCACAGCGGCCGCCTCGGCTGCCCCTGCCCGGGGCGGCCGGGGCGGTTTTTCCGTGCGCCGGAAAGGAGAGCCTATGCCACAGCAGACGATCGGCGTGTGCCTGGCCGCGCTCAGCGCCGCGCTGTTCCTGTACGCGGCGGCGGCCGGGGTATGGCGGCTGTTCCGCCACCCGGCAGCCGGCCCGGGTATCCGGCCCGCCCGCGCGCCCGGCCCGGATGCGCGGGGGCAGCGGCTGGCGGCGGCGGGCGCGCTGGTCTTTTGCCTGGGGGCGCTGGCGGCGCTGTGCGCGGCGGCCTGCACGCAGGCGCCCGGCCTGCCGCCGCTGCAGGCGCTGCGCAGCGCGCTGTGCGGCGGGCTGGATGCGCGCCACTACCTGGACCTGGCCCGGTGGGGCTACGGCGCGGCGGAAGCGGACTTCCCCGAACAATACCTGATGATCGTGTTTTTCCCGCTGTGGGGCTGGCTGCTGCGCCCGTTCGCCTGGCTGGGGGCGGATCTGTGGCTGGCCGGCACGGCGCTGGCCGTCGCCCTTACCGTGGCGGGCACGGTGTTTTTGTACCGCTGCGTCTTTCGGCTGGCGGGCGGCCGCGCGGCTGGCTTTGCCTGTGCGGTGCAGCTGCTGCTGCCGGGCAGTTTCTTTTTTGTGCTGCCGCAGACCGAAGCGCTGTTCTACTGCCTGAACTTTGCCTTTCTGGACGCCATGCAACAGGGCAAAACGGCCCGCGCGGGGCTGCTGGGGCTGCTGGCGGCGCTGTGCCGCGCCAACGGCGTGCTGCTGGCCGGGTATGCGGTGCTGTGGTGTATCCTGGCCGTGCGCCGCGGCGAGCGGCCGCGGCCCGCCTGGGCGCTGCCGGTGGCGGGGCCGGCGGCGGGCATTGCGGTCTACCTGGGCATCAACGCGGCGGTCTACGGCAATGCGTTCCAGTTTACCGTCTACCAGCGGGAACACTGGTACAACGGTTTCTGCCTGTTCCCGCAGGCGGTGGTCATCATGAGCGGGCAGATCGGCCCGGACGCCCGCGGCCTTTTCCTGGGCGTGTGGACGGTGGCGCTCATCGTGCTGGAATGCCTGCTGCTGGCCCTGGCGGCCCGCCGCCTGCCGCCGGACTGGCTGCTGCTGGGCCTGGCCGGCGTGGCTATGATGAACGGCCTGACCTGGCTTATCAGCGCCCAGCGCTACGCGCTGGGAATGCCGGCCCTGCCCGCGGCCGGCGCTGCGCTGGCGCGCAGCCGTGCGGCGCGGGCGCTGGCCCTGGCGGCGCTGGCCGTGCTGTGGGGCATATACTTTGCCGCCTTTGCCGGCCACGCGCCGATCTATTGACAGAAAACAAAAATACGCCCGGTGGAACAACACTGGGCGTATTTTTTGCGTGCGCTTATTATTTTTTGGAGTCTTTCAGCTGGCCGCGCAGCATGATATCACCGAACGATAGCGCGTTGAACAGGCCGACCTTGTTGGCCTGGCGCACGATGCGTTCCGGCAGGGGCTTGGTATCGTCGGTCGAAAGCAGAATGATGTGGACCTTGTCGGCCACATCGGCGCCGTTTTCCTGTTTGGTGTTCAGGATCTGCAGGTAGACGATATACGGCTCCGACATATTGCCATAGTAGATATCGTTGCCGCAGCGCACCAGCGGACGGCCCTTATAGGTCAGTTGGGGGGTAAACGCCATGGGTAAACCTTCTTTCCTGCGGCATGGAAACAAAACCGCCACATTTCAAACTACAAGCCTATTGTACCACAAACCGCCGCGCCGGGCAAGGGCGGGGCGGCAGGCCCCTTTACAAGTCCATTTTTTCGCGTTCCTGTTTTTCCTGGTTCAGGGCTACCTGCTCGGTCAGGATGCGCAGGCGGGAATCCAGCTGGCTGACCCGGATGGACAAAAAGAACAGCTTGGCCAGCAGCAAAAAGATCACCACAATGTACACAAAGTTGATCGGGCTTTGGAACCCCAGCAGGCTTGCGGCCCAGTAGGCGATGCCAGGGAAAAACGCCAGCACCAGCATTGCCGCGCAGAACAGCAGCCAGAACACGGTGTCCTCGATCTGCACCTTGGCATGGCGCACGCGGCGCAGCACATAGGCGGCGGTAAGCAGGCTGCCCACGATCAGGCAGATGCGGATCAGCAGTTGGTCGGTCATGTCACAGGCTCCTTTCGGGGTAGGGCGTTTCGGTGTCCCGCTTGCGGAACCACTGGATCAGCAAGATCGAAATGGCCATTTTAAGCATATACTGCACGCTTTTTACCATGGTCAGGTAGCTGTGCCCGGCCAGGCGTTCGCCCATCTGCACCTGCACTTCTTTTACGACCGCGCCGTTTTTGATCAGGTAGCTGATGGTATCCGGCTCCGGGCCATAGTTCAGGTTTTGGGCAAACTCTTCGACCATGGTGCGGTTGAACATCCGCATACCGGAAGTGGGGTCGCAGATGGCGCGCCCCGTTGTCAGCCGGATGGACCAGCTGATGATGTAGCTGCCCAGCATCCGCAGCGTTTTGGGTTTCTTTACGGCCAAAAACCGGCTGCCGATCACAATATCGGCCCCGCGCTCCAGCTCCTGCAGCATGGGGGCGATGTACTCCGGCCGGTGCTGGCCGTCGGCGTCCAGCTGCATGGCGCAGTCGTAGCCGTTTTCGGCCGCATAGCGCAGCCCGGTCTGGAACGCCCCCGCCAGCCCCAGGTTCACCGGCAGGTCGATCAGCCGGTAGCCGTGCGCGCGGCACAGCGCGGCGGTCTTGTCGCGGCTGCCGTCGTTCACGACCACATAATCGTATTGCGGGCAGCAGCGGTTCAGCTCGTCCACCACGCGCACAATGTTCTTTTCCTCGTTATAAGCGGGGATCACGATCAGCAATCTGGACATACAGGCTCCTTCAGTAGTTATGATCCGCCGCCGGGGGATGCGCGGCGCCCGCGGCGATCGCCTTTATTGTAGCAAACACGGCGTCCCATGTAAAGCGCTCCTGCACGCGGCGGCGGGCGGCCTGCGCTTTTTGCCGGGCGGCGGCCGGGACGGCCAGCACGGCCTGCAGCGCCCGGCGGATGGCGGCCGGGTCGGCGCTTTCCAGCAGCGTGCCGTAGCCGGGGCCGGGCAGAAGTTCCTCGGTGCCGGCGGTGGGGGTGCATACGATGGGGCACCCGCAGGCCGCCGCTTCCAGCAGCGTGGTGGGGAAACCTTCGGCATAGCGGGTGGGCAGGCAGTAGCAGTTTGCCTGGCACAGCAGCTGCACCACGCGCGCGTGGGGCAGCGCCCCCAGCACCCGCACGCCGGCGGCGCGCAGCGCATCGGCCTGCGGGCCGGCCCCGGCGGCCGCCACGGTCACGCCGGGCAGGCCGGCCGCGGCTTCGGCCAGGGCGGCGGCGCCCTTTTCCGGGATCAGCCGCCCCACAAACGCCACCAGCGGCGCGCCGGCCGGCAGCCCCAGCGCGGCGCGCCAGTCAAGGGCGTCCTGCCGGGCTTCTTCGGCCAGGGCCTGCGGGTCCACGGCGTTGGGCAGGCAGCCGGCCGCCTGCACGCCGAACGTGCGCAGCCAGCGGCACGCCGCGCCGGATACCCCGTAAAACGGGTGCCCCGCAGCGCGCACAAGCCGGCAGGCCAGCTGCTCGTAGCAGCGCCCGGCCAGGCCCGGCAGCCCGCCGCCCATCGGCATATAGCCGGTGGAATGGTCGATCACCAGCGCCGGGATGCCCCGCCGCCGCGCGGCCCGGGCGGCCCACACGCTCTGCACATACATCCGGGTCTGGATCACGCAAAAGTCGATCCCCTCCCGCCACAGCCGGCGGGTCAGCCGCCCCAGCGCCGGGCCGGGGCGCAGCACCGGGAACCGCCCGCCCATGGCGGGGAACACCGGCAGGCGGTAGATCTCGATGCCGTCGCCGTCCACCTCATGGTCGGGCAGGCCGTCCAGCGCGCTGGTCACCACAATGGCCCGGCCGCCTTCGCGCACGCAGCGCAGCGCCAGGTTCCAGGTATACCGCTCCACCCCGCCCGGCGTGGGCAGGTATTGGGCGGAGAAAAAACAGATGGTCATGCGTCTCTCCTGCCGTTTGGGCGGGCTGCGCCCGCGGCCGCCGGGTCACACCGGCAGCTCGGCTTTGGTGCCTTCCAGCTTGACCGGCGGAAAATAGATGTGCCCCCATTCCGCCTCCCACTGGGAGATCGAAAGGTCGCTGTTCGTGATCTCGAACGCAAATTCGGTCGCCGGTTTGTCCAGGCAGATGGCCTGCCCCATGGCGCCGTCAAAAATATCCAGGTAGAAATAGTACCGGCCTTCGCCCAGCATATGGGCGTCGAACGTGAATTCGGTCGTGTACAGCCGCCCCGGTTCGGCCGGCCCCAGGTCCACCGGGTGGGTGATGCCCAGCAGGGACGAATCGTTAAAATGCAGGTACAACTTCATGTTCACGCCGGAAAACGACTGCGAGACCCGCCAGGTAAAGCGCACGCGGATCGGCTCGTTATCGGCAAAGATGCTGGATTCCTTGCCTACAAAGTCGAGCGTTTCCACCCGCAGCCGGTCGCCGGAGCGCAGCGTCATGCGGTTCACATCCGCCAGATCGTAGTGGACCACATTGACGTCGGTCGTTTCCATATACAGGGCGATGGCCTGTTCCACGTCGCCGTCGTACAGCACGCGCCCCTTGTCCAGCACCACGCAGCGGGTACACAGCTGGCGGATGGTGCTCATGTTGTGGCTGACATACAGCACGGTGCGGCCTTCCTGCCCGGCCACGTCGCTCATTTTGCCCAGGCACTTCTGCTGGAACTTCATATCGCCCACAGCCAGCACCTCGTCCATGACCATGATCTCGGAATCCAGGTGCGCCGCCACCGCAAAAGCCAGCTTGACGAACATACCGCTGGAATAGCGCTTGACCGGCGTGTCGATAAAATCGCCGCACTCGGAAAATTCAATGATCTGGGAAAGTTTGGCGTCCACTTCGGCCTTTGTCATGCCCAGGATCGCGCCGTTCATATAGATGTTTTCCCGCCCGGTCATCTCATGGTTAAAGCCGGTGCCGACCTCCAGCATCGAGGCGATGCGCCCGCGCAGGCGGATCTCGCCTTCGGTGGGGGCGGTGATGCGGGACAACAGTTTGAGCAGGGTGCTTTTGCCGGCGCCGTTGCGCCCGATGATGCCCAGCGCCTCGCCCTGGTATACGGTCAGGTCTACGCCGTTCAGGGCCATAAAGGTCTGGCCGAACAGCCGCGCGTCGGTGCCAATGACCGTGTTGGGGTCCTCTTTGCCGCGCACGCGCGCCCACCAGCTTTGCAGGTCGTGCGTCAGCGTGCCGCCGCCGATCTGCCCCAGCTTATATTGCTTTTTCAGGCCGCGTACTTCGATCACCGGCCTGCGTTCGCTTGCTTGCTGCATACGGCCCCCCCTATACGGTGTCCATAAAGGTTTTTTCAATGCGGCTGAACAGGATCACGCCCACCGCCAGCGCGGCCAGCGTGAACGCCAGGCTGTACAGCAGCCCGCCCACGCTGGCGGTGCCGCTGCCCAGGGTGGCCAGGCGGAACACCTCGATGGGCGCGGTCATGGGGTTCAGGGCCATCAGCGCGCGCAGGCGCGGGCTTTCGCTTAAAGTGGAAAGCGGGTACACAACGGGGGAAACATACATCCACAGCTGCACGCCAAAGCTGACCGCAATGGCCAGGTCGCGGTATTTGGTGGTCAGGGTGGACACGCTGATGCCCACCCCCAGGCCCAGCGGCATCACTTCCAGCACGACCAGCGGCAGCGCAGAGGCCCAGGCTGTCAGCCGCAGCGGCGCGCCCGCGGCGGCAAACCAGACCCAGAACAGCGCGAACATCGCCAGCCGGATAAAAAAGTTGATCAGGCCGGTCAAAACCTGGCTGACCGGCACGGTCAGGCGGGGGAAGTACACCTTGCCGAACACCTGGCTGTTGGCCACAAAGGTGTTGGCCGTGTTGTTGATGCAGCTGGCAAAAAACGTCCACACCGTGTTGCCGGCCATGTAAAACAAAAACGAGGGCGTGCCGTCGGTCGAAAGCCCGGCCACGCCGCTGAACACCAGGTTGAACAGCACGGTGGTGATCAGCGGGTTTAAGAGGATCCACGCCGGGCCCAGGATCGTCTGCTTGTACAGCACGGTAAAGTTGCGCTTGACGAACATCCCGACCAGGTCGCGGTAGCGCCACAGCTCCCGCAGGTCGATGTCGAACCAGCCGGTGCGCGGGCGGATGACGGTGGTCCATTCCCCGCCGGGGGCGGGGGTGCGGTTACGATCTGCCATAAATCGCCTTTCTGTCCCAAATTTGCAAAAGCCGCGGGGGAGCAGCGCTCCGCCCGGGCGCAAAACAACAATTTTACAGCTTATTGTACCATGTTTCGCAGCAAAAAACAATCCGCGCAGCCGGAACTGCGCGGATACAAAAAACAGGAGCTTTACTTTGCCCGTTCCCAGCGCCCGCCCAGCAGGTAGTAGCCGCCCCAGTCCAGCCGCCCGAACAGGCGGCTGCCGG
>CALWNS010000057.1 GCA_944382805.1 uncultured Gemmiger sp.
GCAAGTTCAACCTGCGCTATGACGACACCAACCCCGCGCGGGAGGGCGACGAATATGTGCAGAGCATCCTGCGCGACCTGGAATGGCTGGGCGCGCACCCGGACGGCGGGATCTTTTACGGCAGCGACTACTTTGAAAAGTGCTATGAATGCGCCGAAAAGCTGATCCGGGACGGCAAAGCCTATGTGGACGACCTGACGCGCGAGGAAATGCAGGACTACCGCGGCAGCGACGCCGGCAAGCCGAGCCGGCCTTCCCCCTACCGCGACCGCACGCCGGAGGAAAACCTTGCGCTGTTCCGCCGGATGCGGGCCGGCGAATTTGGCGACGGCGAAAAAACGCTGCGCGCCAAGATCGACCTGGCCAGCCCCAACATGAATATGCGCGACCCGGCGATCTACCGCATCAAGCACGTGGAACACCATCGCCAGGGCGACAAATGGTGCATCTACCCGCTGTACGATTTTGCCCACCCGATCCAGGACGCCATCGAGGGCATCACCCATTCGCTGTGCAGCCTGGAGTTCGAAAACCACCGCCCGCTGTATAACTGGGTCATCGAAAACCTGTTCGGCGGCGAGTTCCCCAAACAGCGCGAATTTGCCCGCCTGAACGTGACCAACACGGTCATGAGCAAGCGCTACCTGCGTGAACTGGTGGAAAAGGGCATCGTGGACGGCTGGGACGACCCGCGTATGCCCACGCTGTCCGGCCTGCGCCGCCGCGGCTACACCCCCGCGAGCATCTTTGAGTTCGTGCGCGGGGCCGGCATCTCCAAGGCGGACAGCCTGGTGGATATGCGCCAGCTGGAAGCCGTGCTGCGTGCCGAGCTGGAACTGGCCGCGCCGCGCCGCGTGGCCGTGCTGGACCCCGTCAAGCTGGTGATCGACAACTACCCGGCCGACCGGTGCGAGTATTTTGACCTACCCAACAACCCCAACCGCGATGCAAACGACGAGAGCACGCGCGCGGTGGCCTTTACCAAAGAGGTCTGGATCGACCGCAGCGATTTCTTTGAGGTGCCGCCGCCCAAATTCAAGCGCCTGACCCTGGGCAGCGAAGTGCGGCTGATGGGCGCGTACCTGGTGCGCTGCACCGGCGTGGACAAAGACGAGGCGGGCAACGTCACCGCCGTCCATGCCGTGGCCGACCTGGAGACCCGCAACGGCAACCCGGCCGACGGGCGCAAGGTGCGCGGCACCATCCACTGGGTGAGCTGCGCGCACTGCGTGGACGCCGAGGTGCGCCTGTACGACAAGCTGTTTACCGAAGCGAACATGAACGCCATCCCGGAGGGCGCCGACTTCAAGGATTACCTGAACCCCGAAAGCGTCGTGACCGTGCCCCACGCCAAGCTGGAGGCCTGCCTGGCCGAAGCAAAGCCCGGCGAGCGGTTCCAGTTCGTGCGCACCGGCTACTTTACGCCGGACAGCCGCGACCCCCATGTATACAACCGCATCGTAACGCTGAAGGACAGCTTTAAGCTGTGACCGCAGCCCCCGCAGAACACAAAAATTCCCGCACGCATTTGCCGCAGCGTGCGGGATTTTTTGTGTTCCGTACAGGGTTTATTGGTTTTGCGCTTACTCCAGCGCCACGCCCTGCTTTTCGGCCAGGGCCCTGGCCCAGGCTTCGATGGCTTCGCCGTCCGACAGGCGCATTTTGTAGCCCTTGCCGTCCACCTCCAGATAATCGCCACAGACATTGACCTGCTGCACGCGCTCATCCAGATAGTAGATGGTCAAACCGATCGCCTGGCCCGTTACGGGCTCCTGCCGGCCGTGCGTGACGGCCTTGCTCAGAAGGCTGACAACGGCGGCCGTGTCCTCGCCCGCGGCGGTCATTGTCACGCCCGGCGGGGTGATATTCACCTCGATATGGTCGATGTCGCGGGCGTAAAGGTACATCATGGTGCGGGTGCCCAGCAGCGCTTTTACGCCAAACAGGCACAGCAGCGCGATGAGCAATGTCAAAAGGCGCTTGAGCGCCTTGGGGAATTTTGGCTTTTGTTCCATGGCCGCGGCTCCTTTTCCTTGATCGTATATAATTATACCGTAACCAGCCCGCCTGTGCAAGCGCGCGGCCTCTCCCCTGCCGGGCGCGTCAGGCCCGGCTCACATCGGCATAAAGTCGAAATCGATGCGGCCGAGCGCCACGTCGGCGCCCGTCACCTTGATCTTGATGGCGTCGCCCAGCATCCAGTGGCGGCCGGTCAGCGGGTCGTACAGGCGCACGCCCTCGGTCACGGTGGGTTCGCCCTTGCACAGCTGCGCGGCCGGGATAAAGCCTTCGACCGTGTTGTCCAGCGCCACAAAAACGCCGCGCGGCGTCACGCCGGAGATGGTTCCGGTGTATACTTCGCCCAGGTGGCCGTGCATATACTCGGCCTTGTAGCAGTCCTCCACATCGCGCTCGATGCGGACGGCGGCCACCTCCTGCCGGCTGGACTGCTCGCAGGCGCGGGCGGCAAACTCGGTATAGTTTTGGACCAGGCGCTCATGCGGCGCGCCCACAAGCATATCGGTCAGGATCCGGTGGATGGCCAGGTCCGGGTAGCGGCGGATGGGGCTGGTAAAGTGGGCGTAATCCTTCAGGACCAGGCCGAAATGCCCCAGCGGTTCCGCACTGTAGCGCGCTTTCTGCATACTGCGCAGGATGCCGGTGTGTACCGGGATGTGGATCGGCTGGTCGCGCGTTTCGTCCAGGATGGCGGCCAGCTCCAGCTGGGTCGGCGTCGCCCCCTTAAAGTGTACGTTCAGGCCGCAGGCTTTCAGCGTCTCGCGCAGCTTTTCCATGCGCTCTTCGTCCGGCGCTTCGTGTACGCGGTAGACGAACGGCACGCGGTGGGTGCGGCCGGCGTTGGCCGCGCACTGGTTGGCCAGCAGCATGAATTCCTCGATCATGCACTCCGAAAGGCCGCGGCCGCGCTTGACGATATCGACACAGCGGCCCTCCTCGTTGATGATGAGCTTGGCCTCATCCGATTCGATCTCCATGGCGCCGCGCGCCCGGCGCAGCGCCAGGCGCTTTTCGTACAGTTCCTGCATGGCGGGCAGCTGGGGCAGCACCGGCTCGTATTTCTGCCGCAGCTCCGCCCCGGCCGTGCCGTCCAGCAGGGCGTTGATCTCCTTGTACACGCCCTTGACCCGGCTGCGGATCACAGTTTTGACAAACTGATAGTTATGGATATTGCCCTTGTCGTCCAGGCGCATCAGGCAGGAAAAAGCCAGGCGGTCGGCGCCCTCGTTCAGGCTGCAAATGCCGTTGGACAATTGGGTGGGCAGCATGGGGATGACCTTGTCCGCATAATAAATGCTGGTGGCGCGCGCAAACGCTTCGTCGTCCATCGCCGTGCCGGGTCGCACATAGTGGCTGACGTCGGCAATATGGACGCCGAGTTCGTAACCGCCCTCCTGCAGTTTCATCAGGCTGATGGCGTCGTCGATGTCCTTGGTCTCGGCGCTGTCGATGGTAAAGATCGGCAAGCCGCGCAGGTCCATGCGGCGGGCGGCCTCGGCCGGGTCGATCACGGCATCGTCATACACCGCGGCCTCCTGCAGGACTTCGGGCGGGAACGCCTGGCGCACATCGCGGCCGTACAGGATGGCCTTGGCGCATTCGGACGCATATTCGGCCGAGCCGAAGCGCTGCACCACGGCGGCGCGGTGGTCGGCATGGCGCGCGCCGCGGGCCGTGAGCTGCGCGCCGACCTTCTCGCCGATCTGCGCGCCGTCGGCCCCGTCTTTCTGCAAAATGATGTGTACATCGCGGCAGCCGTCCGGCTCCACGGCCAGGCGGCCGTCCTCGGTGACGGTGACGGTGCCGGCAAACCCGTTGTGCGGGGTGACGATCTCGGTCACCTCGCCCTCGGCGCTGCCCTCCACACGCGGGCGGTCGAACAGCTTGACCAGGATCTTATCCTGCGGCATGGCGCCGTGCAAAGCGCGGCCGGGGATAAAAATGTCCCCGGTGCCATCGTCCCGGCTGGCAAAGCCGAAGCGCGCCGCCAGCTTGACCAGCGTACAGGGGATCGCCGCGGGCGCGGATTCGTTCTCGTAGGTGGCCAGGCCGGGCACGTAGCGCCCGTCCTGCGCCGAAAGCACGCCGGTGGCCACCATGGCCGAAACGGTGCTGCGCAGGCGGGTGTTATCTACCTGCAGGTTGTTTTGCAGTTCCCGCAGCGTGTGGGGGCGCCGCTTGACGGCGTCCAATATCTTCTGTTGCAGTTGTGTCATACAATTTCCTCTCTGACGTCGCCCTGCCACCCGGCAGGACCCTTCCACGCGGGCCCGGCCCGCACTTTCCCAGGGGGCCAAGGCCCCGGCGGCCCCATGGGCCGCCCCCAGCCGTTCCACAAAAAACGGCCCGCGCTGAGGAGCGGGCCGTTCAGGAGCTGATGATCACAG
>CALWNS010000058.1 GCA_944382805.1 uncultured Gemmiger sp.
TCCACCTATGAACGGCTTGTAAAATCTCAAAATTTTTTTAGTTCCTACTTGACACAAGAAGATCTGTCCCGGCTGGGCCGCAACTACATTGAGGTGGGGCGGCTGACCGAGGAGTTTTTCCCGGAGCACGACATCCGCCTGGTGGCGGTTTCGGACAACATCGACACCGCCGAGGGCGAGAACGAGCTGGCGCCTATCCGCAACCTGTTCAATGAGTGGTACGCCCGCGACATCAGCAAGAAGCGCCGGATCAGCAACAAGATCAAGGGCAATGCCGGTGAGCCGATGGGGCCGCCGCCTTATGGCTACAAGAAAGACCCCGACGATCCCAAACGGTGGATCGTGGATGAGGAGGCCGCCCAGGTAGTCCGCCGAGTATTCCGAATGACTTTGGATGGTTATGGAACGGAGCAGATCGCCACAATATTCTCCGAGGAGAAAATCCTTACCCCCATCGCCTATTGGCGTGAAAAGGGCGTCAATCGTCCTGGGAAAAGCAAACTCCGCGGACCGTATATGTGGAACAGCTCCACCATCACTCATATTCTCTCTTTACAGGAGTATTGCGGTGATATTCTTAACTTCAAGACCTACTCCAAGTCATACAAGAACAAAAAGCGGCTTGCCAACGACCGGGAAAACTGGGTCATTTTCCAAGACGTCCACGAACCCATCATTGAGCGGGCGGTCTTTGAACAAGTCCAGCAGAAGCGGGGCAAGATCCGCAAGCGCCGTACCCACGAAGGGGAGCGCAATATGTTCTCCGGCCTTCTGGTCTGCGCTGATTGCGGACACAACCTGCACTTTCATTTCAATCAGGGCAACCCCGACATCAAGTATTTTAACTGCTCCAACTACAAGGGCAACCGTGGGACCTGTACTTCCACCCATTATGTCCGTGTGGACTTCTTGGAGCAGGTGGTGTTAGGCGAGATCCGGCGGCTGACTAAGTTTGCCAGCCAGTTTGAGGATGAGTTTGTGAAGGCAGTGATCGGCCACTCCCAACAGGCAGAGGCCACCGACCGAAAGCTGAAGGAGAAGGAGCTGAAAGCCCTCCAAGCCCGTGATGAGGAGCTGGACGGCCTGTTTGAGCGGATTTATGAGGACAATGTTTCCGGCAAGCTCTCTGACGACCGCTTCGCCCGTATGTCGAGGCGGTACGAGAAGGAGCAAAAAGAGCTGGCGGAGAAAATCAAGGCGCTCCGCGCCGAGATCGACAAGCAGAGCAACCAGTCCATGACCACGGATATGTTTATCACCCTGGTCCGCAAATACACCCGCGCCCGCAAGCTGACGCCCCGGATGCTCAACGAGCTCATCGAGAAGATCGAAGTGTTCAATGCCGAGAAGATCGACGGGGTGTGGGAGCAGCGGCTCCGTATCCACTATAACTGCGTAGGGGTCATTGAGATCCCGGAGCTGATCCCGTTGCCCGCCCCGGAGGTGTCAGTAAACACAAGAAAAGGCGTAGTCGTCAACTACGCCCCATCTACCATCGCCGGATGAAAACAAAAAAAGACGAGTGTTCTTACAGCGTTTCAAATGCTATAAGAACACTCGCCATGGTGCGGAAGATGGGACTTGAACCCACACGTCATGGACACACGCACCTCAAACGTGCCTGTCTGCCGATTCCAGCACTTCCGCTTATCATATGCCGCGCGGGCATTGCAAAAGGTATTCTACCACACCGCCCGGCAAAATGCAAGCAGTTTTTTTGCCCTGCCGCGGGCGCCTAAGCACATTTTTTGCCCCATTGCAACTAAGAAACGGCAAAGAAAACGCCCGCACGGCCAAGAAACGGTAAAGAAACGGTTGAATTTTGCCCCCAGTTTGCTATAATGGCGTGGAAAGCAAAGAAACGGTAAAGAAAACGCCCGCGCCCGGCGCGGCCGGAAAGTAAGGAGTATGCCTGTATGCAGATCGTCATTGTCGGCCTGGGCAAGGTCGGCCGCGCGCTGACCGAACAGCTCACCGCCGAAGGACACGACATCGTAGCCATCGATCAGAACGCCGCTCTGACCGAGGACATCATGAATGTCTACGATGTGCGCGGCGTGGCCGGCAACGGCGCGTGCTACGACGTCCAGCGCGAAGCGTTTGAGGCCGGCGCCGACCTGCTGATCGCCACCACCTCCAGCGACGAGATCAACATCCTGGCCTGCCTGGTGGCCAAAAAGATCGGCACCCGCCACACCATCGCCCGCATCCGGAACCCGGAATACGAGCGCCAGCTGCGCTTCATGCGCGAAGAGCTGGGCCTTTCCATGGTCATCAATCCCGAAAAGGCCACCGCGCGCGAGATTTCGCGCGTGCTGCGCTTCCCCAGCGCCATCAAGCTCGAACGCTTCTGCCGCGGCCGCTTTGAACTGATCGAATACCGCCTGGGGCCGGGCAACCCGCTGGCCGGCATGGCGCTGGCGGACCTGTACCGCAATATGCACCTGAAGCTTTTGGTCTGCGCGGTGGCCCGCGGGCGGGATATCACCATCCCCGGCGGCTCGTTCGTGCTGCAGGAGGGCGACCGCATCTACCTGACCGCCACCCCGCGCGACCTGAGCGACTTTTTCCGCCGCCTGGGCCTGTTCAAGGCGCGCGCCTCCAACCTGATGATCGTGGGCGCCTCCCGCATGGCCTACTACCTGATCCGGGACCTGCGCGCCGTGCGGATGCACATCACCGTCATCGACAGCAGCGCCGAGCGCTGCCAGCACATGAGCGAAACGATGCCCGGCGTGCTGGTCATCCACGGCGACGCGGCGGACAGCGAGCTGCTCAACGAGGAGGGCCTGGCCGATATGAACGCCTTTGTGGCGCTGACCGGCCTGGACGAGACCAACATCATCCTTTCGATGTACGCCGCCCAGGGCGGCAACTGCAAGGTCATCGCCAAGGTCAACCGCCCCTCGTTTGCCGACCTGGCCACCGCCAACGGTATGCTGGACAGCGTGGTCTCCACCTCCACCGTCACCTCGGAATCCATTTTGCAGTATGTGCGCGCCATGCAGGACACCCTTGGCTCCAACATCAAGGCGCTGCACCGCATCGTGGGCGGCCAGGTCGAAGCGCTGGAGTTCGGCGTGCGGGCCGGCGCGCCGTATGTCGGCGTGCCGCTCAAGGACCTGCCCATCCGGCCCAACGTGCTGGTGGCGGGCATCGTGCGCGCCAACGGCGAACCCATCATCCCCTCCGGCGCAGACAGCCTGCAGCCCGGCGACGATGTGGTGGTCGTGACCAACGGCGCGCGCATACAGAACCTGCGGGACATCCTGCAGGAGGGAGGCGCGCGATGAACTACCGCATGGTATCGTTTGTGCTGGGCCGCATCTTTTTTGTCGAAGCCGCGCTGCTGGCCGTGCCGCTGGCCTGCGCGCTTTTGTACCGCGAAAGCACCTGGCCGTACTTCCTGCTGCCCATTGCCGTGCTGGTGCTGCTGGGCGGCGCGCTGGGCCTGCGCCGCCCCAAAAACACCAGCATCTACGCCCGCGACGGCCTGGTGGTCGCCGCGCTGGCCTGGGTGCTGCTCTCGGCGTTCGGCGCGCTGCCGTTCTACCTTTCGGGCGAGATCCCCAGCTATACCGACGCCTTTTTCGAGATGGTCTCCGGCTTTACCACCACCGGCTCCACCATCCTGACCGACGTCGAGGCCATGAGCCACGGGATGCTGTTCTGGCGCAGCTTTTCCCACTGGGTGGGCGGCATGGGCGTGCTGGTGTTCCTGATGGCCGTGCTGCCCCTGACCGACGGCCGCGCCATGCACCTGATGCGCGCCGAGGTGCCCGGCCCCACGGTGGGCAAGCTTTCCAGCAAACTGCAGGACAGCGCCAAGATCCTGTACAAGATCTATCTGGTCATGACCGTGCTGGAGGTCGTTCTGCTCTGCCTGGGCGGGATGCCGCTGTTCGATTCGCTCATCCACAGTTTCGGCTCGGCCGGCACCGGCGGCTTCAGCTCCAAGGCGCTCAGCGTGGGGGCCTACAACAGCCCGTATGCCGAATGGGTCATCGGCATCTTTATGCTGTTGTTCGGTATCAACTTCAACCTTTACTACTTTTTGCTGCTGCGCCGCTTTAAGGAGGCCTTTTTCTCCGAAGAACTGCTCGCCTACCTGGGTATCGTGGCCCTGTCCACCGCGGCCATCACCGGCAACATCCTGCATCTGTGCGATAACTTCGGCCAGGCTGTGCGGCTGGCGTTTTTCCAGGTGTCGTCCATCATGACCACCACCGGCTACGCCACCACCGACTTCAATCTCTGGCCCTCCTTCTCCCGCACTATCCTGGTCATGCTCATGTTCATCGGCGCCTGCGCCGGCTCCACGGCGGGCGGGCTCAAGGTTTCGCGCGTGGTCGTGCTGTTCAAATCGGCCGCGCAGGAGGTGCGCCGGATGCTGCACCCGCACGCCGTCACCACCGTCCGGTTCGAGGGCAAGCCGCTCGATGTGCGCACGGTCAACGGCATCGGCGCGTACCTTACCGTCTATATCGTGATCTTTGCCGGCTCGGTGCTGCTGCTCTCGTTCGACGGCTTTGACCTGATCACGACCTTTACGGCGGTGGCTACCTGTTTTAACAACGTCGGCCCCGGCCTGGAGATCGTCGGCCCCATGGGCTCTTTTGCCGATTTTTCCCCCTGGTGCAAGTGGCTGCTCAGCTTTGATATGCTGGCCGGCCGCCTGGAACTTTTCCCCATGCTGGCGCTGCTTTCGCCCCGCACCTGGCGCCCCCACCGCGCCCCGCGCACGGCGGTGCGCCTGTAAATATTTGCGCTTTATGCCCGGAATTTTTTGATTCCGGGCTTTTGCATACCCGGGCGCGCCGCCGCATATACCCGGAAAAAAGGGGGCGGTAACTTTGCGGAAAGCGGCGTTTTGGCGGCGCGGGCGGTGGCTGGCCCTGGCGGCGGTTTTGGGCGTGCTGTGCGCGCTGGCGTTTTTCTGCGCGCGGCCGGCCGCCTGCCGGCATACGGCGATCCCCAACGATGCCCTGGCCGCGCAGGCCGCTGCCGTGCTGCCCGGCCGCGTGGTCTGCCTGACGTTTGACGACGGGCCTTCGGAAAATACGGCGGCCATCGCCGCCGCTTTGGCCGAATACGACGCCCCGGCGACCTTCTTTGTCACCGCCCAGCCCGCCAACCTGCCCTATTACGAGGAGCTGCCCGCCCTGCTGGCGGCCGGGCACCAGATCGCCCTGCACAGCGCCAGCCACGACTATTCCGCCATTTACGGCAGCACGACCGATTTCTGGCTGGACATCAAGCAGCTGCGCGCGCAGCTGGAACCCTATGTGCCGCCGGAAACGCTGTGCTGGCTGCGCTTCCCCGGCGGCAGCACCAACACGGTCAGCCACCGCTACGGCGGGCGGCAGATCATGCAGCGCCTGATCTCCGAAGCCGAGGAAAAGGGCTACCGCTGGATCGACTGGAACGTCTGCGGCGAGGACGCCACCGCCGCCCGCCCGGACGCCGCGGCCATTGCCGAAAACGTCATCAGCGGCGCGCAGGGGCGCGATGTGTGCGTGGTGCTGCTGCACGATACCGCCGCCACCGCACAGACGGTCGAGGCGCTGCCCACCATCCTCAGCTGGTTCCGGGCCGAGGGCTACCAGTTCTGCACCGTAGAGGAAATGTATGCCATGACCGACGGCGGATGACCCCCCCTTGCCAACTTCCGCCCCGGCGGGGTATAATAAGGCCGTATGTTTGAACAGGGAAGGGAAGTGGAAGCTTTGCGCAACACGCAAAGCCGCCGCATCGCGCTGTGCGGGGTGCTGGCGGCGCTGGGGGTGGCGCTGCTGCTGGCGGGCAGCGCGCTGGGCATCGCCACCTATGCCGCGCCCATGTTGGTCTGCTTCCTGCTTTTGCCCGCGCTGGAGGACTACGGCCCCGCCACGGCGCTGACCCAGTACGCGGCCACCGCCCTCCTGGCGCTGCTGCTGGTGCCGGAACCGGAACTTTCGCTGTTTTACGCGCTGGCGCTGGGGCCGTACCCCGTGGTGCGCGTCCGGCTGGAGCGCCTGCGCCCGCCGCCGGTGCGCTGGGCGGTCAAGTTCCTGTGCTTCAACGCGGCGGTGGCGGCGGTCTATGCGCTGCTGCTGTTCGTGTTCAGCCCGCCCGGCATGATGCAGGAATTTGCCGCCGCCGGCGCGCCGTACCTGGCGGGGCTGGCCCTGCTCATCAACCTGGCGTTCTTCCTCTGCGACCGCGCCCTGCAGGCGCTGTCCTACCTTTACCGGACGCGCCCGCGCCGCCGTCCCCCGCATTGAGCCGGCCGGCTCAGGAAAGGAAAAACTTATGTGGTATCAAGATGCCGTGATCTATCAGATCTACCCGCTCGGCCTGTGCGGCGCGCCGCTGCAAAACGACGGCGTGCCGGCGCACCGCCTGCGCCGCGTGCTCGACTGGGTCGGGCATATCAAGGACCTGGGCGCCACCTGCGTGCTGTTCAACCCCCTGTTCGAAAGCGACGCCCACGGGTACGACACCCGCGACTTCAACAAGGTGGACTGCCGCCTGGGCGACGCCGACGACCTGAAAGCCGTGTGCGAAGCGCTGCACGCCGCCGGCCTGAAAGTGATGCTGGACGGCGTGTTCAACCATGTCGGCCGCGGGTTCTGGGCTTTCCGCGATGTGCAGCGCAACCGTTGGGACAGCCCGTATAAAGACTGGTTCCATTTGAACTTTGACGGCAACACCAACTACAACGACGGCTTCTGGTACGAAGGGTGGGAGGGCTGCAACGAGCTGGTCAAGCTCAACCTGCACAACCCCGCCGTGCGCGAGCATATTTTTGACGCCGTTGCCAACTGGGTGCGCGATTATGGCATCGACGGCCTGCGCCTGGACGTGGCCTACAGCCTGGACCTTGACTTTTTGGCGGCGCTGCGCGGCTTTACAAACCAGCTCAAGCCGGATTTTGTGCTTTTGGGCGAAACGCTGCACGGCGACTACAACCGCTGGATGAACGACCACGCCTGCCATTCGGTCACCAACTACGAATGCTATAAGGGCCTGTATTCCAGCTTTAACACGGCCAATATGCACGAGATCGCCTACAGCCTGAACCGCCAGTTCGGGTCGGAGCCGTGGTGCCTGTACACCGGCAAAACGCTGCTGAATTTTGCCGATAACCACGACGTTACCCGCATCGCCAGCATTTTGCAGAACAAGGCCCACCTCAAGCCGCTCTACGGCCTTTTGTTCGGGATGCCGGGCACGCCGGCCGTCTATTACGGCAGCGAATGGGGGCAGCAGGGCGAAAAGAAGGACGGCGACCCCGCCCTGCGCCCGGCTGTCGAAAAGCCGGAACAAAACGACCTGACCGCCTGGATCGCCGCCCTGGCCGGCGCGCGTACCGCCAGCGCCGCGCTGCGCGCGGGCAGCTACCGCAATATCCTGGTGCAGCCGCAGCAGCTGATCTTTGAGCGCCGCTGCTGCGACGACCGCGTGCTGGTGGCCGTCAACGCCGCGGCCGAACCGTACCACGCCCATTTTAACGCCGAGGCGGGCCGCGCCGTCGACCTGATCACCGGCGATGCGCACGATTTTGGCGGCGGCAGCCTTCTGCCGCCTTACTCCTGCGCGTTCTGGAAGACCGAGTGACGTTTTTTTAGTAAAGATCCGCCCGCCGCCGCGGCCCGCCAAAGGCCCGGCGGCATTTTCCTGCAAGTTTTTGCCCTTTTCTGCACATACTGTGCGGTGAAACACAGAAAAGGGGGGTGAAAGCCTTGCGAAATAAAAAGTTCGGCCGCCCGGGCGCGCGGCTGGCGGCGCTGGCCCTGGCGGCGGCGCTTGCGGGCTGGGGCGCGCTGCGCGCCGCCGTGCCCGATACGTTTTATACCGCGCCCGGCGAACCGCTGCGCCTGGCCGCGCTGCCGTTTTTGCAGGCGGGCGCGCAGCAGGCGGCCGCAGCCGCCCCGGCCGCCAGCCAGGAGAACGGCGGCGGGCAAAATGCCGCCCTGCGCCTGTTCGGCGTGCTGCCGGTCAAAACGGTGCGCACCGTGCAGGCAGCGCGGCGCACTGTTCTGGTCAGCGGCGCGCCGTTCGGCGTCAAGATGCTTGCCGACGGCGCGCTCATCGTCGCTTTTTCGGACCAGTACACCGCCCTCGGGGCCGAGAACCCGGCCAAGGCGGCCGGGCTGCGCCTGGGCG
>CALWNS010000059.1 GCA_944382805.1 uncultured Gemmiger sp.
CGGCGCGGTGGCCTTCGGCCATTACGGCAAGCTGATGTTCGAGCTGTTCAAGTACCTGGGCATCACCGACATCGCCTACAACCAGCCCAAATCCCTGCCCTACCCCACCGAAAACCCCTGGGCGTAAGACGCCCCGCACGGCCCGAACGAAAGGAGACGCGCTATGAAATTCTTTATTGATACCGCCAATGTGGACGAGATCCGCAAAGCCAACGACATGGGCGTGATCGCCGGCGTGACCACCAACCCCAGCCTGATCGCCAAGGAGGGCCGCGACTACGCCGAGACGCTGGCCGAGATCGCCACCATTGTGGACGGGCCGATCAGCGGCGAGGTCAAGGCCACCACCGCCGACGCCGCCGGCATGATCGCAGAAGGGCGGGCCATCTATGCGCTGGACCCCAAGCACATGGTGGTCAAGATCCCCATGACCGCCGAGGGGCTGAAAGCCATCAAGGCCCTGTCCGCCGAGGGCATCCCCACCAACTGCACGCTGATCTTTACCGCCAACCAGGCGCTGCTGGCCGCCCGCGCCGGCGCGACCTACGTCAGCCCGTTTTTGGGCCGGCTGGACGATATTTCCCAGCGCGGGGTGGAGCTGATCGAGACCATCCACGATATGTTCCTGAACTACCCCGACATTGAAACGCAGATCATTGCCGCCAGCGTGCGCAACCCCATCCATGTGACCGACTGCGCGCTGGCCGGGGCGGACATTGCCACCGTGCCGTACAAGGTCATCGAGCAGATGCTGCACCACCCGCTGACCGACCAGGGCATTGAAAAATTCAAGGCCGATTACTGCAAGGTATTTGGCGAATAAACGCCTGAACCTTACCCGAAAGCGCCGAAAAACTCGACACGCTGAAGAGCGCCGGACTTTTGCTTTTTTGCACAAAGTCCGGCGCTTATTTTTGTGCGGTTGCCCTGTCCCGCCCGGGGCGGGCGGAGCGAAATCTGTAATGGGTGTTCCCGCTAAGCGGGTTTTTGCGCCCATTTGCCGGCAAGGCCGGCGCAACACGAACAAACGATGGAAACAGGAGGAATTTACATGGCTGGCTTTTTGGTGATCGCGATCCTTGTGGTGATGGTGATCGGCGTACAAAAGAACGTGCGGCAGGCGACCCAGGCGGAGATCTGCCGCAAGACCGGGCTGCCCGATTTTTCGTATAATTTTGCGCTGACCGTGGTGTCCGGCCTGGCCGCGCTGGTGGCGATGGTCGGCCTGGTGATGGTGGCCGCCGGTTCGGCCGACAAGGTGCTGATGGTGCTGGCGGGGCTGGCTGTCTCGGTGGCGGCCTGCCTGCCCGAGATCCAGAAGGCGAACGAGAACGCGCGCGTGGCCAAAAACCACGGCAAGGACGCCTCCGGCTTTGCGCCGGCCGCGGTGTGGCTGAACATCATGCTGATCGGCGTGGGCAAGGTGGTACACGCCGTGATGGTCTGCACGCTGATCGGCATCCCGCTGTACAATATGCTGGCCCAGGTGCAGCAGGACATGGACGCCCTGGTGGAGCAGATCGAGCTGCGCCGGGAGATCGAGGAGTTAAAGCGCAGCGAGCAGATGCACGCCGGCGCCCGCGCCGCGCAGGCGGAGCTGGACGCCAAGCGCCAGGGCGAACAGGCGGCCCGCGCCGTGCAGGCCGCCCAGGCCGCGCAGGCCGCACCGCAGCAACCCGCGCCGCAGCCGCGCCAAAACCAGGCGAACGCCCTCAACGACATTGCAGAGAAAGAGTGAGCGCCCATGCAGCCTGATAACGACCTGCTGCGCCAAAAGGCGGAGCAGCTTGCCCAAATAGAAAGCCGCATCGACCGCGGCAGCGCGCAGGCGGCCCAAGCCCCCGCGCCGGCGCGCCGCGGCGCGGCCAGGCCCACCGCCCTGCTTGTATGGCTGGGCGTGGCGGCGGCGGGCGCGCTGGCGTTCGCCGCCCTGGACGGCAGCGGGATGCCCGCCCTGGCGGGGGGACTGGTCTGCCTGGTGGGGCTGTACAAAGCCTACCTGGCCTTTAACAACTACCGCGCCGACCGCCGCGAACAGCGCGCGGCCGACCGCGCGGCGGGCCATGTCGGCGGGCTGGCGGAGCATCGCGCACAGCTGCTGCGCGAACTGGGCCGCCTGCGCGCGGCCG
The DNA here is from genome assembly GCA_944382805.1 of uncultured Gemmiger sp. GTDB lineage: Bacteria > Bacillota > Clostridia > Oscillospirales > Ruminococcaceae > Gemmiger. The sequence continues at coordinate 2,130 of CALWNS010000059.1, forward strand.
ACCCCGCGCCGGCCGGGCGCTACTGGTGGGAGCAGGGCAAGGACCCCGCGGTGGCGGGCCGCCTGCTGCCCGGGCGGGTGCCCAAATACGACCAGTGGACCTATGAACTGCTGGACCCCATGTATTTTAGCCGGGACGGCGCCGGCGCCCGGCTGGAGGATATGCGCAGCGCGCCCGTATCGGTGCGCGGGGACGACCTGCGCGCGCTGGCGGCGGGCCGCGGCGCGGCGGCCGCCGTTTTGTACCGGGACGATGCGCTGCTGAAGCAGGGGGCCGCGTTCCGCGTGATGAAGCTGTTCGCCTATGCGGCCGAGCCGCTGGAGGAGATCCGCTCCACCACCACGCGCACCCGGGTGGACAAGGACGCCCAGTGGGAGGCCTGCCAGCGCAAGCTGGACGCGCTGGAGATCGGCATGAACGCCGCCGGGCGCAGCGCGCTGATGACCAACCAGGAGATGTACCTGTACGGCCATAAGGACATACAGGAATACGCCGGCGACAGCCTGCGCCGCGGCGTGCTGGAAGCGGACGCGCACCGGCGCATTTACGGCCAGGACGACTACACCGAGCGCACCACCTACCGCAAGGGCTTCCACGGGTTGGTGCGGTTCACCTTTATCTGCTGCGCCGACGTGTACTTTTCGCTGGCGGAGGGCACGCGCGGCCGGGTGGCGGCCATTGCGGTGCCGCGCGAACCGCAAAGCGAGGTGCGCGTGACGGTGCGCACGCCCGGGGACCGGCCGGCGCTGGGCGGCACGCTGGTCGCCTACGGCGGCCATGACGCCCTGGAACAGGGCGAAACGGTGGGCCGGGTATCCATCCAGATGGCGGTGGACTTTTTGATGGGCGGAGAAATGCGCCAAACGCTGGGCCTGCGCCCGCGCGATGTGCTGGCCCCCCGCCCCGCCGGCCTGGACGACTACGAGTGGGCGTACCTGGTCTGGCACGACCGCGATTGATTTTTTGTATTATACGGGCTGCCGGCTTGTGCCGCGGCCCGTTTTTTGGCATAATACAAACAGAATGCAAAACAAGGGGGACCGGCCATGCACACGGACAGCGAATACCTGGCCCTGCTGCGCCGGGACCCGGAGGAGGGCATGGCCCTGCTTTTGCAGGACTTTACCCCCGTGGTGTGGGCCGCGGCGGCCCGCGTGCTGCCGCAGGAGCAGGACGTGCGCGAGTGCGTCAACGACACCTTTGCCGAGTTTTACTTTAAGCAGGCTGCCTTCGACCCCGAAAAGGGCGCGCTGAAAACCTGGCTGGCCATGCTGGCGCGCCGCCGCGCCATCGACCGGCTGCGCGCGGACCGGGGCGAAGCCCTGCCGCTGGACGAAACCTGGCCCGCGCCGGAAAGTGGGCTGCCGGCGGACGACCGCCTGGCCCTGCAGGCCGCGCTGGCCCGGCTTACGCCGCAGGAGGCCGACCTGATCCGCCTAAAATACTTTGAGGGCCTTACGGCCAAAGAGATCGCGGCGCGGATGCACCTGCCCTACGAGACGGTCAAAAAGCGCCACCAGCGCGCGCTGGCCAAGCTGCGCAAAGCCCTGCTGGCCGGCCTGGTCCTGGCCCTGCTGGCCCTGCTGGCGGCCTGCGGCTACCTGGTGCTGCGGTACTTTGGCATCCTGCCGGGGTACGGCGTCAACACCAACGCCGAAACGCCGTTCTATATCCTGGCCGGGGAGCCGGCCGGCGAAAACAGCCTGGCCGCGGTGGAGATCACCGGCGCCGTGCTGGCGGACGGGCAGCTTTCGGTGCAGATTACGCTGACCCGCGGCCCGGACGCGGCCGACAGGCAGATGGGCAGCGGCGCGCTGGCCGTGACCGTGCCCTGGCACCATGTGCTGACGACCCAGTACACCCCCGCGCCGCGCGTGACCTGGGCGGGCGGCGAAGCGGCGTTCTCCGGCTACTGCTCGACCGGGGAGGGCCTGGCGATGGACGGCAGCGCGCTGGCAACGCCGGACGCCGTGGCCTACGAGATCCTGTTCGCCTGCGAGGCGGCGGACCTGCCCGCCGACGGCGCGCTGACGCTGGACCTTGGCT